>JAZRJD010000041.1:0-18893 GCA_045645625.1 Alistipes sp. | reverse complement strand
AGCCTGCTGCTCCTGCGGCTGCAGCCGGTGGTTTGAAGGTAACTTGTCCGCTTCCGGGTACAGTTCTCTCTATCAATGTTAAGGAGGGGAGTCGGATCGGAGCCATGTCGTTCTGTGAGCCAAGGGGTTGGTTCATACATTTGTCTTCCTAAGACCGCTTGGCCTCCGACTTTGTAATCATAATCGTTACTCAATAACAAGTAAAACATCACCCTCCATTACAGTCGCACCTGCCGAAACAAGCACCTGCTTAACAACACCGCCACGCTCTGCATCGATATTGTTCTCCATCTTCATAGCCTCCAAAACCACTACGGTCTGACCAGCAGCCACGGTGTCGCCCTCCTTAACATTGATAGAGAGAACTGTACCCGGAAGCGGACAAGTTACCTTCAAACCACCGGCTGCAGCCGCAGGAGCAGCAGGCTTGGTTGCGATAGGAGTCTGTGGAGTTACCGAGATGCTGGTAGCAGCCTGCGGTACAGCAGCAACCTGTGGCTTCTTAACAACCGAAGCCTTGCCACCCTCAATCTCAACATCGTATTTTGTGCCGTTAACGGTCACACGAGCCATAGTCGACGACTCGTTAATATCCTCAATCTTAACCTCGTATGGGTTACCATTGATTTTCAATGAATACTTTTTCATTTCCTTCTTAAATCTTAATTATTTACGCTCAGGCAACTGAGTCAATCCGTGAATTTTAGAGCTCCAAGGCGAGTATGCACGAGCAATACGGTGGATAGTAATCATCTCCGACTCCTGATCGTGCAAATTGCTCTTGTAGAGTTTCAACGCAGTGATGATTGCAGCGGCAATCTCCTGGTCGCTGATTGCTTCGTGATGATCATCTTCGGCGAGTGCAACACCTGCAGCAGCAGCCTTTGCAACCTTCTCAGCCTTCTTCTGGCGAGTAAATGCAGCACCCATACCCTTCATGATGAAGATGAGGAGCACGAGCACAACAAACACTACACCAAAGCCGATAAGAGTCATCAAGCCCATCTCGCCCCAGCCTACATTTGCAAATTTATCCATAGTTCAAATTTGTTTTTGCGAGTTTGGATTACAATGGAATGTTCGAGTGCTTACGAGCAGGGTTCTGCAAACGCTTGGTTGCCAACGACTGCAAAGCACGGATAATACGGAAACGAGTATTGCGTGGCTCGATTACATCGTCAATGTAGCCGTAGCGGGCTGCATTGTAAGGGTTCGAGAACAAGTCCTTGTACTCCTGCTCCTTCTCTGCAACGAACTTAGCCTTAGCCTCCGGATCGGTGAACTCAGCCAAAGCCTTTGCATGCAACACCTCAACTGCACCCGATGCACCCATAACTGCGATCTCTGCCGATGGCCAAGCGTAGTTGATATCGCCACGGATATGCTTCGACGACATAACGATGTAAGCACCACCATAAGCCTTACGCAATGTAACGGTTACCTTTGGTACAGTAGCCTCGCAGTATGCGAACAAGAGCTTTGCTCCGTGGGTGATAACGCCACCATACTCCTGAGTTGTACCCGGCAAGAAGCCCGGAACATCAACGAGGGTTACGAGTGGAATGTTGAACGCATCGCAGAAACGAACGAAACGAGCAGCCTTACGCGAAGCGTTGATATCGAGTACACCCGCCATAAACTTTGGCTGGTTGGCGATGATACCTACCGACTGACCGTTGAAGCGTGCGAAGCAGGTGATGATGTTCTTTGCGTACGAAGCCTGCGACTCCAAGTACTCGCCATTATCAACAATAGCCTTGATAACATCGTACATATCGTAAGCCTGGTTAGGATTGTCAGGAATAATCTCGTTGAGTGAATCCTCCAAGCGAGCGATATTGTCGGTGCACATTGCCAATGGAGCATCCTCCATATTGTTCTGTGGCATATACGAGATGAGGTTGCGAATCAAAGCGATACCCTCCTCCTCTGTGTCAACAGCGAAGTGAGCAACACCCGACTTTGTGGTGTGAACCACTGCGCCACCCAACTGCTCCTGAGTTACATCCTCGCCAGTTACGGTCTTAACAACCTTAGGACCGGTCAAGAACATATTCGAGGTGTTCTTCTTCATAATGATAAAGTCGGTCAAAGCCGGCGAGTAAACTGCACCACCTGCGCAAGGACCGAAGATAGCCGAAATCTGCGGAATAACACCCGAAGACATCACATTGCGCTGGAAGATGTTAGCGTAACCAGCCAAAGCGTTTACACCCTCCTGAATACGCGCACCGCCCGAGTCGTTGAGGCCGATGCAAGGTGCTCCGTTGCGCATTGCCATATCCATAACCTTGCAAATTTTGTCTGCCAAAGCCAACGACAACGAACCTGCTGTTACGGTGAAGTCCTGCGCAAATACATAAACGAGGCGACCATCGATAGTACCATAACCTGTTACCACACCATCACCGAAGGTGTGCTTCTTCACCATACCGAAGTCGTAGCAACGGTGAGTTACGAACATATCGAACTCCTCGAAAGAGCCCTCATCGAGCAACATCTGAATACGCTCACGAGCAGTAAACTTACCCTTCTCGTGCTGCTTTGCGATAGCCTTCTCGCCACCACCCAAACGAGCCGTCTCGCGGTTCTCGATGAGTTTGTTGATTTTGTTTTGAATTTCGCTCATAATAGTTTTATGAAATTTTTGAATGATTATTTTCCAATTTCCTGAAAATCGTAAATGATTGAGGAAATTTTGTGCGAAGCAAGGCGATGAAAGCGGAGCATAGTAGACCTATGTGAGCATTTCAGCGTCCGCAGATTCGTGCAAAATTTACCAATCAGAACGATTTTTACTTCTTCTCGCAGAGTTCGGTAAGAATACCCTGTGTACTCTTTGGGTGAAGGAATGCGATAGTCATATCGTCAGCACCCTTGCGTGGGGTCTTGTCGATAAGACGAATGCCCTGAGCCTCGGCATCAGCCAACTGCTCCTCGATACCCTCAACAGCGAGAGCCATGTGGTGGATACCGATACCCTTGTTCTCGATAAACTTTGCGATTGTCGAATCCTCCGAGGTAGCCTCCAAGAGTTCAATCTTGGTCTGACCAAGCATAAAGAATGCGGTGCGAACCTTCTGGTCTGCAACCTCCTCAATTTTGTAACACTTCAATCCGAGTGCGCCCTCCCAATAAGGAATTGCCTCATCAAGGCTCTTAACTGCGATACCGAGATGCTCAATGTGAGATACTTTCATAATCAATTAGTTTTATTTGGTTTAAGAAAAAAATTATCTATTTTTTCAGTTTGAGATAAGAAGACTGAATAAAAAGGTGGAATTTCAAGGCTTGCGAAGTGATTGAAACCGCAGCATACTTTGGCGTATGTGAGGATTTCAAGCGCAAGCGTAACGCAGAAATTACCCTTTTGAGCAGTCTTATTGCTCAAACTCTGCAAAGTTACTATTTTCGTAGAAAATAAACAACACTTTCGCAAAAAGTTTTCCGCTTTTACAAAATAAGTTCAATTGTCCGACAACTATCAATCTTTTTTATTATCTTTGTAGTTGCACTCTATATCCAAGCGGACTATGAAACAATTTCTATATATGGCAGTAGCGGTGGTGGCGATGTTATCGGCGGTGGAGGTCTCGGCGCAGACCATAGCACTCGGAGAGCGCACGCCACGACTCAAAAAGGCAAAGTGGCTCGATGGCAACGCACCCCAAAAGTGCAACTTCACATATATCGAATTTATACACTCGGCAAGTGTTCCATGTCGTCAGTCTGCCGAGCGTATCTACAAGATTGTGAACGAGTTGGAGAGTGTTGCATTTGTCCTTATATCGCACCAGAGCGCAGCCGAGATTGACCACTGGGTAACGCAATTTATAGACAAGAGGTCGGGGGTTATTATCGATGACAACCGCATTCGCGCCTCTTTTGGCGTGAATTATGCCCCCTATGCCGTAATACTCGACCACAAACATCGCGCTTTGTGGTTTGGTAACCCTCAACTTCTCAATCGCGACACGATTGAGGAATTAACTAAAAACTGAAAATTAATTTTAATCCTGCAAATATGAGTTTTACAAAAATAGACCACTACGAGCGTGGCGAATACCGCGATACACACCACGACAGCGCACTTTCGGTGACCGATGGCGTTGCCGACCAGCCGATTGTAAATCCCTATTTCGTAAAGAAACGCCGCCGCAAGCTCACAACAGATGAGTTTGTCGAGGGTATCTTGGCGGGCAATATCACAATTCTCTCGCAGGCGATAACACTTATCGAGAGCAACAACCCTGACAACTACGCACAGGCGCAGGAGATTATCGAGCGTTGCTTGCCGTATGCCGGTAAGTCGGTGCGTATCGGTATTACGGGTGTTCCGGGAGCAGGAAAATCGACTTGGATTGAGGCGGTCGGAAATATGGTGACATCGCTCCACCACAAGTTGGCAGTCTTGGCTATCGACCCAAGTTCGGAGCGCAGCGGTGGCTCGATTTTGGGCGACAAAACCCGCATGGAGACAATCTGCCACAATCCCGATATCTTTATCCGTCCTTCGCCTTCGGCAGGCTCACTCGGTGGTGTCGCACGCAAGACCCGCGAAACGGTGGTATTGTGTGAGGCGGCAGGCTTCGATGTTATCTTTATCGAAACGGTAGGTGTCGGTCAATCCGAAACGGCGGTACATTCGATGGTCGATATGTTCCTCTTGTTGCAGATTTCGGGCGCAGGCGATGAGTTGCAGGGCATCAAGCGCGGCATTATGGAGATGGCCGATTTGATGGTTATCACCAAGGCAGATGGCGAGAATAAGGTTAAGGCGGAGGTTGCACGCCGCCAGTTCCAGAATGCGTTACACCTCTTCCCTACTCCTGAGAGTGATTGGAGAGCAAAGGTCTATACCTGCTCCTCGCTCGAAGGTGTCGGCTTGGAGGAGATTTGGAAGGATGTAGAGGAGTATCTCGAACACACCAAGGGTAACGGCTACTTCCAGCACCACCGCAACGAGCAGAATAAGTATTGGATGTACGAGAGTATCAACGAGGCGTTAAAGAGCCACTTCTACCTCAATCCCGAAATTGAGGAGCGCATTGCCGATGTCGAGGAGCGAGTTCTCGGTGCCAAGTTGAGTTCATTTATTGCAGCAAAAGAGTTACTCGATATCTATTTCAAAAGATAGACAAAGAGACAACAAGAATAGTCACGAGAGCCTACCTGACAAGTTTTTTGTCGAGTAGGCTCTTTGCATAATAAACAACAAAGATCAACGATAAAGCAGTCGGGTTTTGCAATAAAAAAAGCACAACCCATAGTCAAAGTTGTGCCATCGTAAAATTGAATTAAGGATGCAAATACAAGGCGTACAAGAAAGCCACCGCGCAGCATAGTAGACCTATGTGAGCAGGTGGCTTATCGCAGTGCAACGCAGTAGTTGCCCCTTAAAAACAATTTTATTTCATCGCCTGCTGTACGGCAACTGCAACTGCAACGGTAGCACCTACCATTGGGAGCGTAGCGACTAAGCCTCCCTTTTCCAAAGGGAGGTTTGGAGGGAATGTAAATATCGTAACAACCCAATGGTCGGTGCGAAAAAAAGGACACAACGCAAAGTTGTGTCCCATTATACAGCGGTAGTTTACGACTATTTCATCGCCTGCTGTACGGCAACAGCAACAGCAACGGTAGCACCTACCATTGGGTTGTTACCCATACCGAGGAAGCCCATCATCTCAACGTGAGCAGGAACTGAAGACGAACCTGCAAACTGAGCGTCAGAGTGCATACGACCAAGGGTATCGGTCATACCGTACGATGCTGGACCTGCGCCCATGTTATCTGGGTGCAATGTACGACCTGTACCACCTCCCGATGCTACCGAGAAGTACTTCTTACCTGCCAATACACGCTCCTTCTTGTATGTTCCTGCTACTGGGTGCTGGAAGCGGGTTGGGTTTGTCGAGTTACCAGTAATCGATACATCAACATCCTCACGCCACATCACTGCTACGCCCTCGCGAACATCGTCAACACCATAGCAACGCACCTTCGCACGAAGACCGTCCGAATATGGAGTTGCCGAAACCTCGTGTACCTCGCCTGTGTAGTAGTCGAACTGTGTCTGAACATAGGTAAAGCCGTTGATACGCGAAATAATCTTCGCAGCGTCCTTACCAAGACCATTCAAAATAACGCGGAGTGGGTTCTTACGAACTTTGTTTGCCATCTCTGCAATCTTGATTGCGCCCTCGGCAGCGGCGAACGACTCGTGACCTGCCAAGAATGCGAAGCACTGAGTCTCCTCGCGGAGCAGACGAGCCGCCAAGTTACCATGGCCGATACCTACCTTGCGGTCCTCAGCTACCGAGCCGTTGATACAGAATGCCTGCAAGCCCTCACCGATAGCCTCAGCAGCGTCAGCAGCAACTGTACAACCCTTCTTAATTGCGATAGCAGCACCTACAACATAAGCCCACTTTGCATTCTCGAAGCAGATAGGCTGGGTCTCCTCACACATCTTGTATGGGTCGAGTCCCTTCTCATCGCAGATAGCCTTTGCCTCCTCAATGCTACCAATACCATATTGTGCAAGCACAGCGTTAATCTTATCAATTCTGCGCTCATAGCTCTCAAATAATGCCATAATCTTCTCTGATTTTTATAGGTTAAACAATATGGTTACTATTCGTGACGAGGGTCGATATACTTAACAGCGTCCTTGAAACGACCGTACGAGCCCTTCGACTTCTCCAATGCTTCAACTGGCTCCACGCCCTTCTTTACGAAGTCCATGAACTTGCCGAGGTGAACAAACTCGTAGCCGATAACCTCATCGTTAGCATCGAGTCCCATGCGAGTACAGTAACCCTCAGCCATTTCGAGGTAGCGAGTACCCTTAGCCAAAGTACCGAACATGGTACCTACCTGCGAACGCAAGCCCTTACCGAGGTCTTCGACCGAAGCACCGATAACGAGACCGCCCTCCGAGAAAGCCGACTGAGTACGACCATAAACGATCTGCTTGAACAACTCGCGCATAGCGGTATTGATAGCATCGCAAACGAGGTCGGTGTTCAATGCCTCCAAGATAGTCTTTCCAGGGAGAATCTCCGAAGCCATAGCCGCCGAGTGAGTCATACCCGAGCAACCGATAGTCTCGACCAAAGCCTCCTGAATGATACCCTCCTTAACATTGAGAGTAAGTTTGCATGCACCCTGCTGTGGGGCACACCAACCAATACCGTGAGTAAGACCGGAGATATCCTTTATCTCCTTGGCACGCACCCACTTGCCCTCCTCCGGAATTGGAGCAGACTCGTGATTCGCACCCTTCTTAACGCAGCACATCTGCTGCACTTCGTGTGAGTAAATCATAATTTTTTAGTGTTTAGTTTATCTGTTATATAGATGTTGTGTGTCTTCTATTACTTGTAGAACAGAGATGAAATCGACTGATAGTTGTGTACGCGCTCGATGCACTCGGCGATAATGTCGGCACACGAGAGTACTGTGAACTTTCTCAAATCCTTCTCGGGGTTGAGCGGAATGGTATCGGTAACGATAATTTCCTGCAATGCGCTTTCGTTGATGCGCTCGTAAGCATTACCCGACAATACTGGGTGGGTAATCGCTGCACGAACACTCTTCGCACCGCGCTCCATCAACATATTTGCAGCCATACAGATAGTGCCTGCTGTGTCAATCATATCATCTACGATAAGAATATCGCGTCCCTCAACCTCGCCAATGGCAGTCATCGAGCCAACGACATTAGCCTTTGCACGCTCCTTATGCGAGATGATAATTGGTGTTTCGAGCAACTTTGCGTAGGTACTTGCGCGCTTTGCGCCACCCATATCAGGCGAAGCAATTGAGAGGTTTTCGATATTGAGGCTCTTGATGTAAGGGATAAAGATGCCGCTTGCGTAGAGCGCATCAACCGGAACATCGAAGAAACCCTGAATCTGGTCGGCGTGCAAGTCGAGTGTCATCACGCGGTCTGCGCCCGCAACCGACAACATATTTGCAACCAAAGCCGATGTAATAGGTACGCGCGGACGGTCCTTGCGGTCCTGACGCGCCCAGCCGAAGTAAGGAATTACCGCTACAACCTTGTATGCCGAGGCACGCTTTGCGGCATCAATCATCATCAACAACTCCATCAGATTGTCCGATTTAGGGAATGTTGATTGAATAATGAATACCGTACAGCCGCGAATTGACTCGATGAAGTGCGGTTGGAATTCACCGTCACTAAACTCTATGACCTCGCACTCTCCGAGAGTGGTGCCATAGGCAGCAACGATTTTCTCTGCCAAGTAGCGCGATGCGCGACCTGTGAAGAATTTAATTTTGTGGATAGCCATACTATATTTATTTAAGTATAAGTTTCTTTCTTACAGGCTTTTAGCTATTAGCCATTGGCCATTGGCTTTTAAGTAGTTCGCAAAAATAGTAATTTTTGTACTTATTCAGCGTTTTCTGCCAAAATTTTATTAACAAATGTTAGTATATCCTCTCTGCCCTGCCCGTTTTCGCTCGATGAGAGCAACATCGGAGGCAACTCCTCCCACTGCTCGGACAATCGTTTTTTGTAGGCGGTAACGGCGCGTTGTGTCTGTGTTGCAGATTGTTTGTCGCACTTGGTGAAGATAAGCGCGAAAGGCACGCCACCCTCGCCCAACATCTCTATAAACTCCAAGTCTATCTTCTGTGGCTCCAAGCGCGAATCGACCAACACAAACAAGAAATGCATCTTCTCGCACTTGAAGACATAATCCAAGATAATCTTCGCAAAGGCTCCGCGCTCCTTTTTCGAGGTGCGGGCATAGCCATAGCCCGGCAAATCGACCAGATACCACTCGTTGTTTATCAGGAAGTGGTTTATCAATTTTGTCTTACCGGGTGTAGCCGATACCTTCGCAAGCCCTTTGTGGCGAGTCAGCATATTGATAAGCGAAGACTTGCCCACATTGCTTCGTCCGATGAAGGCGATATCCTTCAACGAATCCTTCGGTACTTGAGAAATACGCTCCGAGGAGCATTTGAACTGCGCTTTCGTAATCATCGTCTATTTAACCTCTGTGAGTTCGAGCACAACACTACGATAGTCGTTACTGTGGCGAATATCGCTGATTGGACCATTTATCTTGTAGTACTTCACAATCTCTGGAATAACAACGCCCTCCTGCATCAATACGCGACCGCTGACAACCTTGCCATCGAGTGCAACAGGCTCACCCTCGACCTCCGGCGAAACCTCGCGGATACGATACTTGGCATCTGCCTTCAAACCCTGCATACGGATTATGATGTTCGACATATCGCGCTGCAAGATGTGACGATAGGCAAAGAATACGGCTCTATCCTTAGCCTCGTTTACATACATTAACGAAGTGAACTCGCGGTTACCATCGTAAGGCGAAACCAAACGATAGAGGTCGCCCTGCTGAACTACGGGACGAATCCTCTTGTACTCGGCAATAGCACGCTTTGCATACGCCCACTCGGCAGCATTCATTGACGAAGGCACCAACTCCATACCAAGGCGACACATCGAGGCCACATCAAAACGATACTTGATAGAGAGGTGTCGCTGTGTATATTTGCTATATGCCGAGCCTACATGCGCCGCCAATAGATTTGAAGGATAGAAGTTTAACGCACCCCACTGGATAAGAATACGGTGGTAGGCATCGGTCTGGTCGCTGCCCCACATCTCTTGGAAGTATGGGAAGAAACCGTAGTTCAGGCGTGTACCACCCGAAGCGCACAACTGTATAACAACATTCGGATACTTGGCACGAATACGCTTCAATATCTTTTCGAGACCGAGCGCAAAATCGACATACAGATTAGACTGCAACGACTTTGGCAGATATTGCGACTGCGCATTGCGCATACTCATATTATTATCCCACTTGATGTAGTATATCTCGGGGTACTTCGTGAGCAGGTCATCGACCACGCCAAATACAAAATCTTGTACTTCCGGATTTGTTAAATCGAGTAGCATCTGGTTGCCACCACGACCATAGTTCGGCTCGAAGTCAGGGTGACGCAACGCCCAATCTGGGTGCTTCTCGTAGAGTTCGCTCTTTACATTAACCATCTCGGGCTCAATCCAGATACCGAACTTTATGCCGTTGCGGTGTGCAAGGTCGATAAGCGGCTGAATGCCGTTAGGCAGTTTTGATGGAGCAACGCCCCAGTCGCCCAACGAAGAGGTACCATCGTTGCGTGGATACTTTGGACCAAACCAACCATCATCTACCACGAACAATTCGCCACCAAGTTTCGCTATATCCTGACACATCTCAACCATACTCGTCTCGCTGACATCAAAGTGCACACCCTCCCACGAGTTGAGCAGTATCTCGCGCTCCTTGGTGCCGTCAATAAGTTGGTGTTTGCGTGCCCAGCGGTGGAGCGTGCGCGAAGCCTCGCCCTTGCCATCAGCGGCGTATGTAAAGACCATCTCAGGGGTTATGAGCGACTTTTTGCCCGCAAGAGTGTAGTCGCTGGCAGCGGGGTTTATACCACCCATAAAGAGCGTAGGAACGGCTGCCGAATAGGTGTTATGAAATTCGAAGTGGAAGTTTCCGATCCAAGCAAGAGTACCTGCAATTACGGGGCAGTCAGTCTCTTCAAGGCGACCGTCCAAGCCAAGCATAAACGAGGCGTTGCAGTGGCGTGCGACCTTCGAGCCCGCCTGCGAGGCGATAGTATGAACTCCGTTTGTCAAGGGTACGATATGCTCGTTGCACTCGTTCTTATCCGAGCCATCGAGGTGCAATAACACACAATTATCGGACTGTATAGGCAATACTGCCGACATATATTTCTGCAATACGACAGGCTTTTTACCCTCGTTGACATACTCGGTATTCATCTTTACAACATCGCAATCGGAGTATGCCTGATAATTCACCTTGACGAGTAGCGTTGGGTGCGCTTTGTCGCGCAGGTGGAACGATAGTCGCTTGATGCCGTCAGCCTCGCTCTCCTCAACCTTCTCGACCAGCATACACATAGCGTTGTCGCCATCGTGCTGCTTTACGAGCGAAGCAAAAGGTCTGTCACAGTGTGTTCCGAATGCGGGATAGGCATTGTAGTTCAATGCTCTGCCGACTGCCCTGACATCGCCAGCATCGGCGCGTGAGCCGTAGTATTGGAAGTTGAGTACGCCCCCCTCATCAGCCGAGAGAATAAGGGTTGTATTGGGCGTGGAAATTGAATAATCTTTTGCCTGCACCGAAGCCACAAGCAACAATGCACCCAAAAGCAAAGATAGTTTTTTCATAGAAAGCCTGTTTTGGTCCGTAATCTATCGCAAAGATAGTAAAAAATGTTAGATGTAAAAACTTTTTTGTATCTTTGTGACCGTTATGCGCAGATTATTCACGATAGTTGTATTAACACTCGGAGCCCTTCTCCTTGGCGGTACAGAGATTGTACCCTCGGAGAGCCATCGCGAGTGCAACCTTCTCGATCTGCACCACGAGCAACTCGTTTGCAACAACCGATGCAACATCAATATCGAGCCTCCGTATTCGACTATTGTACCATCGGCGCAAAGTTCCACAACCACCAATATATCCCGACAGGCTCAACAACGAGTACTCTATATGTCGGCAGTGGCATCTATTCGCGTAGCCACAAACTACCCTATCGTACACTATATCCTGCACTCGGGCAGTTTTAGCCGTGCAGTGGATTTCTACCTGTATACACTATGTCAGTTGCGATTGTGATTTACCCATCTTATTCCCTAAAAATCACAATCACATATTTAGTAACTGACAAATAGTAAAAACCGAAATGAATATCAAAGATTTTAGCGAGGCACTCTATGCCTCGTCAAATGGCGTTGTGGTAGAACGCCGTAGAGACTTTATTATACCATTGCTGACACTCTTGGTGGGCGTAGCACTGCTTGTTGGCAACTACTTTATAGAAAACGGCAACGATGCCAATAACCTCAAATCGACACTCGTATTGGCGGGAGGCGTTCTTTCGCTGACAGGCGCAATACTCTGCGGAATACGCATCTTTGGAGGTGGCGCACCCTATCACACAAAAGACAGATGCTTCCTTCGTTTCAAACACTACTCATTCGAGCAGACACAGCGCGAGAGTGTAATAAAGAGCGTTGAGGCGTGCGACAGACTAGCACTTGATGCCATTGGCGAGAGCGACATCGCGGGAATCACCGTAATATATTGCTACTCCCCCAACAGCAAATTCTGCGCAATGCAAGCCTATGCATACGAAGAGTTTGTCTATAAGAGCATCTGTGAATTAAGAATTAAGAATTAAAAATTCACAGACAAACATCAAGCAGTCGGGTATCAAAACGATACCCGACTGTCTCTTTTTTCACAATTTTAATTTTAGAAAAATCGCTTATGAACGAGGAAATTTCGTGCTAAACAAGAAAGCGAGTCCGCAGCAAAAATTGATTTTAAGCAGATGGTTGTAAGGCGCACAAAAATTCCGAGCAAACTCCCCAACTAAAAAATCGCTTATGAACGAGGAAATTTCGCGCTAAACAAGAAAGCGAGTCCGCAGCATAGTTGAACTATGTGAGGAACTCGCTTATCGAAGAGCAGTGCGAAATTTACCGTTCAGAACGATTTTTTATCCTTTCATACAGCCCGCAACCCTAATAACCTCTCCGCTGATGTAAGAGGACATATCGCTGGCGAGGAATAGTGCAACATTTGCTACCTCATCGGCTGTTCCCATACGACCAAGTGAGATGTCGGCAACGAGTTTGGCGCGAATATCATCGCTCAACTTATCGGTCATATCGGTAACAATAAAGCCCGGAGCGATAGCGTTGCAACGGATTCCGCGACCACCCATCTCCTTTGCGATGGATTTGGTGAGTCCGAGAAGTCCCGCCTTCGATGCTGCATAGTTGCTCTGACCGAAGTTGCCGTTTGTTCCGACAACAGAGGACATATTCACGATAGAGCCTGTGCGTTTACGGGCCATTACAGGTACTACGGCGTGGGTAAAGTTGAATGCCGATTTGAGGTTGGTATCGATAATCGAATCCCACTGCTCCTCGCTCATACGCAACATAAGACCATCTTTGGTCTGACCTGCATTATTTACGAGGATATCCACCTGACCGAACTCGGCAACGACCTTCTCGACAACCTCGTGAGCACCGGCAAAGTCTGCCGCATTCGAAGCATAACCCGCAGCGCGAACTCCGAGTGCTTCAATCTCGGCAACAAGGACTTCGGCTGCTGCCACAGATGAGAGATATGTAAAGGCGACATTTGCGCCCTGTTCTGCAAATTTGAGTGCAATTGCACGACCAATGCCGCGAGTGGCTCCGGTAACGAGTGCAACTTTTCCTTCAAGTAGTTTCATATTATAATTTGTTTATAAGTTTCGGGGCAAAGATACACTTTTATTTTGAAAATTCTTGTAATTTCGCAAAGCGAAACCCATTGCAATGGGCAACAAACAGTGCTAATATATTAAATTACAATAACATAGAACAAAATGAAAAGAGACGAACAGATTTTCGACTTTATCTCAGAGGAGCGTAGCCGTCAGATGCACGGCATCGAACTTATCGCATCGGAGAACTTTGTAAGTGAGCAGGTCATGGAGGCTATGGGCTCGGTATTGACTAATAAGTACGCCGAGGGTTACCCTGCTGCCCGTTACTATGGAGGTTGCGAGGTTGTGGACAAGGTGGAGAGCCTTGCTATCGAACGACTCTGCCAGATTTATGGTGCGGAGTATGCCAATGTGCAGCCACACTCGGGTGCACAGGCAAATATGGCGGTATTCTTCGCCGTATTGAAGCCGGGTGACACATTCCTTGGTCTAAACCTCTCGCACGGTGGTCACCTCTCGCACGGCTCGGCTGTAAATATGTCGGGTACATATTTTAATGCCGTAAGTTACTCGGTACGCGAGGAGGACGGTCGTGTAGATTACGATGAGATGGAGCAGAAGGCGTTGGAGTGCAAGCCGAAACTTATCGTGGGTGGTGCTTCGGCATACTCGCGTGAGTGGGACTACAAGCGTATGCGCGAGATTGCCGACAAGGTTGGCGCACTGCTTATGATTGATATGGCTCACACCGCAGGTCTTATTGCAGCAGGCATTCTCGAAAACCCTGTGAAGTATGCACATATCGTAACCTCGACTACCCACAAGACCTTGCGTGGTCCTCGTGGCGGTATCATCTTGCTCGGCAAGGATTTTGACAATCCATGGGGCTTAACCACTCCGAAGGGCGTGGTGAAGAAGATGTCGCAGATTCTCAACTCGGCAGTATTCCCGGGTATTCAGGGCGGACCACTCGAACATGTTATCGCAGCCAAGGCTGTCGCTTTCGGCGAGGCTTTGACTCCTGAGTACAAAGAGTACCAACAGCAGGTTGTACGCAATGCACAGGCATTGGCAGCAGCATTGGTTGCTCGTGGTTACAAAATTATTTCGGGCGGAACAGACAACCACCTGATGCTCGTAGACCTCCGTACTAAGTTCCCTGAACTTACTGGTAAGGTGGCTGAGAAGGCTCTCGTAGCAGCAGATATTACTACTAATAAGAATATGGTACCATTCGACTCGCGTTCAGCATTCCAGACTTCGGGTTTGCGCTTCGGAACTCCTGCCATCACCACTCGTGGTTTGAAGGAGGATAAGATGGAGTATATCGCCGAGTTGATCGACCGCGTATTGTCCAACCCTGAGAGCGAGGAGAATATCGCAGCCGTACGCAAAGATGTAAACGCCTTGATGGAGAACTACCCTCTCTTTGCGTGGTAGGATATAGCAACACCAAAAACTATAACACTATAACCTTTATTGTCTTATTATGAGAAGACTGTTTATTTCAATCGTATCGATTATCTCGGCTGTGCTCGTTTCGGCTACTGCTACCGCCCAAATTACAGGCGTAGAGTTGGCGCGCGACAAGCAGGGCTCGGCGTTCCAGACCAACAAGAACGACCAAGTTATCCGCTATGTCGAGATGGAGGTTCCAATCGTTGTCTGCGGTGGAGGTCTTTCGGGCGTATGTACCGCAGTTGCTGCGGCTCGTCACGGCTCACAGGTTATCCTTATTCAGGACCGCCCCATGCTCGGCGGTAACACATCGAGCGAGATGCGTATGGGTATTGTAGGTGTTCGCGAGGACCAGTGCCAAGAGGCAGGTATCATCGAGGAGATGCAGTGCCGCAACTTCTACTACAACCCATTGCAGCGTTACCCTTTGTGGGACGATGTTATCTACTCGACCGTTGTCGAGGAGCCAAACATCAAGTTGCTGTTGAATACCTCGGTACGCGATGTAGTGATGAACGGCAAGGAGATTGCCGCCGTAAAGTGCTGGAACAGCAACAACTACACAGAGTACACCATTTCGGGTAAGTTGTTCGTGGATTGTACGGGCGATGGCATTCTCCGTCTTTCGGGCGCAGAGTATCGCCGCGGAATGGAGGCCCACAGCGAATATAACGAGTCGTATGTAACCAGCAAGGAGGCTAACAACTACACAATGGGTAACTCTATCCTCTTGCAATTGCGCAAGACCAACGAGCACCACCCATTCAAGGCTCCGGATTGGGCATACCACTTCACTGACGAGGATTTCAACTACGACACTCCGAAATCGACCATTCCAAATCAGAAACTCAACTACAAAATCATCTGGCGTGCTCACGACAACAACTTCTGGTGGGTTGAGTGCTCGGGTATCAAGTTCGACACCATCTTCGATGCGAACGAGATTCAGTACGAGTTGAAGCGTATCGCTTACGGTATCTGGGAGTATATGAAAAACCACCCGGACGGTCGTTGCCACGACTACGAGATGGTATGGATGGGCTCTATTCCAGGCAAGCGCGAATCTACCCGCTATGTTGCTCCTCGCACCCTCACCCAGCAGGATGTACTCTCGGGCGGACACTTCGAGGATGTTGTAGCATACGGTGGCTGGACACTCGACAACCACGACCCTAACGGTTTCCACAACAAGGGTTTGGCTTCGATTGAGTACATGATTCCTCAGGGATACGGCATTCCTTACGACTGCCTCTATTCGGTAAATGTTCCGAACTTGATGTTTGCAGGTCGCGACATTTCAACCTCGCACATGGCATTCTCGGCAGTTCGCGTAATGGCAACCTGCGCACTTATCGGTCAGGCAGTAGGTACGGCAGCCGATATGATTATTGACAAGGGCACCACCCCTGCCGGTCTGCGCAAAGACCACATTGCAGAGTTGCAGGATAAGTTGGAGGACGATGACTGTATGTTACCATATCGCTGGCGCAAGATATACCCATTGACTGCAGCAGCAAAGACTCTCGCTGAGAACGAGCCTATGCGCAATGGTATCGACCGCGAGTGGGAGGGCAAGGACAATGGTGTCTATGCCGGTGTTGGCGAGACACACCTGACCTACACTTGGGATAAGCCAGTTACCGCTTCGGGCGTGCGCCTTATCTTCGACTCGGACTTCAAGGTACGTGGCAAGCGTATGCGCAAATTGGAGGAGACCACCGAGCGAGTGCCAATGCCTTCGGAGATGGCTCGCAAGTTCCATATTCAGGTACGCGTACCTGCTACCAACAAGAAGCAGGCGAAGTTGCAGGCATCAAATCCAGATGCCGGCGAGTGGAAGACAGTAGCCACGGTAGATGGCAACTTCCGCCGATTGGTTAAGTTGGAGTTCGATGCAGTCGAGACCGATGGCGTTCGTATTGTAGTCGACAAGACTTGGGGCTCGGCAAAGGCTCATATCTTCGCTTTCGATGTGAAGTAATAAATAAGAGCCTGTCTAACAAATGGTTAGACCCTCTGTAGAATGTGGACAGTGAAGCATTCTGCAAAACTTATTGATTGACAAAGTGTTAAGTTGTTTAGATTGAGGACTGATTGTCCGTACAAAAGTCGTCTAAACATTTATTTTACGAAGATTCTACTCTTCTCATGTAGTCTTCTATGTAGTCTAAATTAAGACCAATTAGTGCTACCAAGTAAAATAAAGTAACAACTTAACACTTTGTCTTTTTATGTACACTATTAACATCAAGGGAAAGCCAAATCCCAAGGATCCCGCTATGGTCAAGTTGGAGATGATTTTCTTCAAGTCCAACTATCCACGAGTAACTAAGGTCGTAAATGTAACAGGTCTTTTGGCAGACTGGGACGCCAAGTCGCAAAGTTTCAGAGTAGGAAGTGCTGAAGCAACAGCAAAGAACAAAATCTTATTTGACCTTAAAACTAAATACTATCATAAAGCCGACGATTGGGAAATCGAGGGACGCAATTGGTCTCCCGTACAACTTTCGCACGCTTTTGACGAGGTAGAGCAAATTAAATCTGAGGTAGTCGTCAAGTCTGTGTTGCAGATGGTAGAGTCTTTTGAGGAGAGATATCTCGAAAAGAAGAGAATTAAGAATGGACATATAATGGATAGCATAAAGACTGCCAAATGTTACACTAATCTCATGAAGACTCTAATCCAGTTTACATCAGAAAAGTATAACAAGTCCTTTTCATCATACTTTTTTACCGATATTAATGAACAGCTCCTGTTGGATTTTGCGTTTTGGATTAAGGAACAAGGTATCAAAAATGGGAACCGAGGTGGTTTGACTCACAAGTTAAGGCTTCTCAGAGCGGTATGTAACCACGCGTACAAGATGGGGATGTATGGTGTCAATATGGATGCATTTCTATGTCTAGGTAACGATATTAAATGGCCTGAGACCACATCTAAGGCTATATCATATAAGACAATGAATAAAATTGCAGCAATTGATAGAACGCTTTTGACTCGCTATGAACAACTCCACCTTGACATGTTTCTATTTAGCTATTATGCTGGAGGAATGGCAAATGTTGATGTTTGTAACCTGACATGGGATTGTATCCAAGAAGATAGAATAGTATACGAGCGAATAAAATTTCCTAAAACTGCGAAGCCCATTTTACTCCAAAAGGCAAGGGACATAATGAATAAGTACAAGGGAAAGAGTTTTGAGAATTATGTGTTCCCTGTATTTAGTCCAAAGCATACGACATCTCAGAAACGGATGGTGAGAGTAAAAGAAATATCATCAAAGGTAAGCAGAACCCTCAGAAAGATATGTAAGATACTTCGTATTAAAGATAAGGTAACTTGGTATTCGGCCCGTGGTTCGTTTATCTCGAAGATGGTTGATGCGGGAAACAACCCTTATGTTGTAGCAGAAATGGCTGGTAATAGCCCATTGACAATCTACAAACACTACTATAAGAACACCCTAAGAGAGGAAATCAAGCGCGAAATGGAATCTATTTTCTGATTTTATGTTATCTTTGTACCTGAATTCTAAAACAATAGACACTATGAAGGAATTGGTAGCAAAAATCAATGAGGCATTCGAGGCATTCTCAAAGGATGCTGCGTTGCAGGTAGAGAAAGGGAACAAGGCGGCAGGTACTCGCGCTCGAAAGGCTTCATTGGAGCTTGAGAAGTTGATGAAGGAGTTCCGCAAAGTTTCTGTCGAGGCTGGCAAGAACTAATCTCTCCCTCGGTCGTGTAGCGTTGCTACACATACATATTTAACACAAGAAAGCGTTAGCTTTTGTTTGTCTTCTGAATTCTGGTACAATTCATGTTTTTCTGCAAACAAAAGGTTTCGCTCACGATTTGCGTGGGCTAACCTGATTGCAGAATGGTTTACCAGAGCCAAGAAGACAGCGGGTTATGTCCCACGCTCTTCGTTTTGGTAAATATCCTGCTCAAAGGGACATTGAGCCACTAAATAACATCGGGGCAATGATACTAGACGAACTATTGGCAATACCTGCAGATGCTACCACTGCTACTATTCAGGGTGTAGAGATGCAGATTATCTCAGCAGAGCAAGCAGACCAGATGCTTAAGACGGACACAAATGATGAGAAGACTC
>JAZRJD010000040.1:0-23303 GCA_045645625.1 Alistipes sp. | reverse complement strand
GCCGGTCTGCTCCTTAACAGCGGCCTTGAACTTAGCAACCAAAACCTTCAAGTCCTCGGTTGTGAGGTCGGTATCCATAGCAACACCGCGCTCCTCCTTCAACTCGTCGATGATAACCTCGAATGGGTCCTGATCCTCCTTTGAAACCGGCTTCATTCCGAGAACAACATCACCGTACATCTGTACGAAACGACGGTACGAGTCCCAAGCGAAGCGTGGGTTACCCGACAACTGAGCAACAGCCTCAACAGCCTCATCGTTCATACCGAGGTTGAGGATAGTATCCATCATACCCGGCATCGAAGCACGAGCACCCGAACGCACCGATACGAGGAGTGGCAACTCCTTGTCGCCGAACTTGCGACCTGTCAAAGCCTCGACACGCTTGATAGCAGCCTCAACATCTGGACGGAGCAACTCGATAACGGCAGCCTGACCGTGCTGGTAGTACTCTGTACAAACATCAGTGGTGATGGTAAATCCCGGAGGTACTGGAATACCGATAAGATTCATCTCGGCGAGGTTTGCACCCTTACCACCGAGCAACTCTCTCATCTTGCCATTTCCCTCGGCCTCTTTGTTACCGAAGAAATAGACGCGCTTTACATTTGTCATAGTAAAATTGTTTTTAAGTTATTAAATATGAATAGAAAAAATATATTTTGTTTTCCTTTTCTTTCGTTACAACACTGTTTCCAACCAACAAATATAGTGATATTTTTTGCAAAATCAAACAAATGTTGTCTTTTTGGCAAAAAATAAGCCCTTGCCCCTCAAAATATGCAAAATTTTCGAAACATTTATTAACTTTGCACCGATTAAGGTAGATACCAACACATTTTTTACAATAAAAACAAAACATTTATGAAAAATTTCAAATCTATTTTGATTGCGGTTGTTGCAATAATCTTTTCGGCAACCGTTGCTGTGGCACAAGAGAAGCCACAGGCGCTCACATTGCCATCGTATATCGATAGCAACATGGTGCTTCAACACTCAACGCAGGCCAACATCTGGGGCTGGACAAAACCTAACGGAAAGGTTACCGTTGCTTGCGATTGGATTACAAGCAAGCCTGTTAAGGTAAAAGCAGACTCCGAGGGTTTCTGGATTTTGCCAGTACAGACACTTGCTCCAAGTTACGACCCACACACCATCACCATCAAATCGGGCAAAGATGTGAAGGTGTTGGAGAATGTTGTATTCGGAGATGTATGGCTCTGCTCGGGTCAGTCAAACATGGCGTGGCATGTAGCGAGTGACCCAGAGATGAAGTCGGAGTTGAAAAATCCTGCAAATGCAAAAATTCGTCTCTACGATACAGGTCGTATCTCTGCTACTACACCTCAAACTGAGGTCCCTGTACAGAAGAAGCATAAGACTCAGTGGAGCGTTTGCAATCCAAAGACTTTGGCTAAATTTTCTGCCGTAGGATACGGCTTCGGTAAGGAGTTGCAGGAGAACTTGGATATTCCTATTGGTTTGATTGATGCTTCGTTCGGTGGAACACCTGTTGAGGGTTGGTTGAGCGCAGACTACATTGCAGCCAACGCTAAGAGATACGCCAAAATCATTAAACGCTCTGATAAAAATAAAAGTCCTCAAAAGAAGGTATCTGCTCTTCACAATGCAAATATCTATCCTATCCGTCACGCGACCATCACAGGTGTAATTTGGTATCAGGGTTGCGCAAATGTTAATTATGGAGCATATTACAGAATGCTTACCGACCTCGTTAATTCGTGGCGCACAGAGTTCGACAATGCCGAGATGCCATTCTATATTGTTCAGATTGCACCTCACACATACGCGGGTATCAATGGTGCACTCATTCGCGAGGCTCAGGCAAGAGTTGCTGATAGAATTGCAAATTGCGAGTTGGTTGTAACCAATGACCAAAATCAGTACCCGGGCGATATTCACCCTCCAAAGAAGGCCGATGTTTCTCACCGTTTGGCACAGTGTGCTCTTGGTGGATTCTACAACAAGAATGTTGGTGAGTTCCGTTCACCTGCATACGAGTCGATGGTTGTAGAGGGCAATCAGGTTCGCGTAATCTTCAAGAATGTTCCTACTAAACTCGTTAAGAAGGGCGAGGGTCGTATCAACGGTTTCCAACTTGGTGTTAAGAACCCAGAGAACGAGAAGAAGTTGATCTTCTCGGTTGCAGAGGCTCGCATCGAGGGCAATAATACAGTTGTTGTTTCGGCAGAGGGCGTAGAGAATCCTGTTGCTGTTCGTTACTGCTTCAACGAGGATATGGGTAATGTATTCTCGGCAGAGGGTCTTCCATTGGCTCCGTTCCGTACCGATAAGAGCAAATCTTTGAGCGCTCGTCCTTATGTGGAGAAGCCATCGGAGGTTGCTGTTAAGTTCGAGGGTGAGGGCTACACTCGCACAACATTCTCGGAGAATGCACAACTCTGGGAGGGTAAAGAGTATGTTATGAGCAATGTCTATCCAAAAGAGTTCGAGGGCTTTGAGTTGTTGGTTCCAGCTCCTGTGGGCAAGGGCGAGCAGAGCGTAGGTGGAACAGTTACAGCAAAGGCTGATGGCAAGATATATCTCCTCGCATTCAACCATAGAGCACTTCGCCATAAGGGCTGGACAATCCTTACTTCGACATATACTCGTTGTGCAAGAAACGGCAAGTTGTCTGGTACAATGTTCGTTGTTGAGCGTGAGGTTAAGGCTGGCGAGGTTATCGAGATACCAAAGTTAAAGTTTAAGAAGGGTTACAACTGGGGTACACTTATTCTTGCAAAGAGCATCGAGTACTAAAAATAGACTCATATTATAATGTCAGGGTTGTCTTTTACGGGCAACCCTAATTTTTATACTCTCCTGACTCATTTTTAACACATTTTTAATTCTTAATTCTTAATTTTTAATTTATATTTCATATATTTGTAGTTAGAAATAAACTTATACCTATATGAAATATAAAAGAATCCTTCTCAAACTTAGTGGTGAGTCGTTGCAAGGCGAACAAAAGTATGGTATCTCGATGGAGCAGGCGCGTGTCTATGCGCAGCAGATTAAGGAGGCGCAGGCGTTAGGTACCGAGATAGGTATCGTCATCGGTGGCGGCAATATCTTCCGCGGCTTGCAAGGTGCAAAGCGTGGCTTCGACCGCGTGAAGGGCGACCAGATGGGAATGTTGGCTACGATTATCAACTCGTTGGCATTGCAGGCAGTTTTGGTAGACGAGGGTGTGAAGTGTAAGGTACTGACCTCTATCCGCATGGAGCCTATTGGCGAGTACTACTCGAAGGATAAGGCACTCGAATATCTGCGCGATGGTTATGTCGTGATTATTGGTGGCGGAACATCAAACCCTTACTTCTCGACCGACTCGGCTTCGGCTTTGCGTGGCATAGAGATTGAGGCTGATGGTTTCTTCAAGGGTACGCGCGTAGATGGTGTATATACCGCAGACCCTGAAAAAGACCCTACGGCAACAAAGTTTGATGAAATTTCGTTCGATGAAATTTATGCACGAAATTTGAAGATAATGGATATGACGGCATTCACCCTCTGCAAGGAGAACGGCTTGAACATTATCGTATTCGATATGGATACTCCGGGCAACCTGATGAAGGTTTTGCAGGGCGAGAATATCGGAACGCTGGTACATAAATAGATGAGAGACGAGAGAGAAAAGATAAAACAACTAATGGCTAAAAGCAAAATAGGTATGGCACAGAGAAGATTTCAGAAGCGTAGCAACCTCGCATTTGTATTGATGCTTGTATTGGTTATCGTGTTGGCGGCATTCCTCCTGTTGTGGAACCCCGCACCTGCCAAGGCACAAAATCGTCCTACCCCCGAGCAGGCAACTCTCGTAAAGGAGGGGCAGAAGGCTCCCGCCTTCGAGGTGCAGATGTTCGATGGCTCGACCGTCAAACTTGCCGACTTGAAGGGTAAGGTGGTATTGCTAAACTTCTGGGCTACTTGGTGTCCTCCGTGCCGTGCAGAGTTGGCGCGTGTGGAGAAGGATATTATCGAGCGATTTAAGGGAGAGCCGTTCGTGTTCCTGCCTGTATCGCGTGGCGAGACTAAGGCTACCGTGGCAGCATTCCGCGATAAGATGGGCTACACCTTCCCAATGGGGCTCGACACCGATGGTCGCGTCTATGCAGAGTATGCACAGACCTATATCCCGCGCAACTTCCTTATCGACAAGCAGGGTAATATCGCAAAGGCGAGTGTCGGCTACGATGAGGCTGAGTTTGCAGAACTTATCAAGTTAATCGAAAAAACAATTAAAAAATAGCAGATATGGATACTAAAACAATCTTAAATGATGCAACTGCCCGTATGCAGAAGGCGGTTGATTTTTTGGAGGAGACCTTGTCGAACATTCGAGCAGGTAAGGCTTCGGTAAATGTATTGAATGGTGTTTTCGTAGATTACTACGGCTCACAAACCCCTGTTTCGGGCGTAGCAAGCGTTACCGTGCCCGATGCTAAAACTATCCTTATCCAACCTTGGGATAAGAATATGATTCGTCTTATCGAGAAGGCAATTATCGACTCGAATATCGGTCTTACCCCATCGAACAATGGCGAGAGCATTCGTCTTTCGATGCCACCGCTCACCGAGGAGCGCCGTAAGGAACTCGTTAAGCAGTCGAAGGCTGAGGCAGAGAATGCCCGTATTTCACTCCGCAATGCCCGCCGCGATGCCGTTGAGGCGTTCAAGAAGGCTGTAAAAGATGGTATGCCTGAGGACGAGGGCAAAGATGGCGAAGCACAAGTTCAAAAGACTGTCGAGAAGTTTAATAAGGTGATTGATGCTGCTTTTGATAAGAAGGAGCGAGAAATTATGACCGTGTAAAAAAACACAAATATAGGGCGATTGCTTCCCCTAAAATATCTCCCAAAATCCTCACATACGGTTAGTATGCTCTGGTTTTGGGAGATATTGTTATTGTTGCGCTCGTACCTCTATTTGTGTTTTTTGCTTCTTGGGAAAATCTGATAATTGGACTGCTCACATACGCCAAGTATGCTGCGGACTCGGCTTCTTGTTTGGCACAAAATTCCCACGCTTATTTCGACAATTTGGGTAATGATGCAAAAAGCGGCGCTTGGATAAAAATATAAGTGCTTGTAGATTTGCAAATTACAGCGATATTTTAGAGATTAGTAGAAATCAGTTTCTACTAATCTCCGTAGCGGTATGCGCAGTGCCCGATTTCTCAACTATCGCCCCTATAACCCTCATAACCCCTACAAAAAAGGAGCCGACACTCGCAGTGCCGACTCCTTGCATAATGCCACGATAAGGCAATTAGTATAATTCATCGCTTTCGATGTCGAAGCCCGGGAGACCGATGCTATTGGTATAACCAGCCTCAACCGACACTTCAAAAATCTCAACCTCAGGAGCAGAATAGCCCAACATTATATTTTTCTTCATAACTTTCTCAGAATTAAATTGTTAAACCATTCATTCACTACAATTCAGGCTGCTCAGGCTCCGCATCATCAATTGCTGTAATAAATCCGCAACCATCGCCTGCGACAATGGTGTTTGTTTCATTATTGTCTTCGCCCGGACGAGTTCCATAGACATATCTGCAATAGTTATTTGGGGAGAGAGTAATCTTGTTTGACCACCACTTTGTTACATTGTCGCCTATTAATGGATCGTAGTCTTCTTTGTGGACTCCCTTATCAATATAACCACCTACATGGCAGTTGGTAGCCTTGATGGTGTCGGTGCGCTCGGAGCCGGTGATCATACCGACATTCGAGAGTCCCCATGCGGTGAGGTTGCAGACAACGCTTACCTTGGTGATAGGCGCCACTGCCTTGCCAGCAAAGCCTCCGACATACACATTGTCCGCCTTGTTGTTGATCGTAATTGCGCCTGTGTTGTAGAGATCTTTTGCCGTTGTGGTGGTGATCATCGATGCCGTAGCATTGTTGCCATACTCACCTACGATACCGCCAACAAATGTGCTGGCATGTGTGGTCTTTGCTTTCTCATCTACGAGAATAGTTCCACTATTGTAGCAGTTGCTGAATGTATTGACTACATCCGCATTTCGCATGCGGGCAAAGAGTCCTGACACATAGGTAGCACCCGAGCAATTTGCTGTACTCGAAAGGGTAATTGTTCCGCTATTGTAGCAATCGGTCCACGACTGATTTTTTGCATTATTATCTGCTTGTAGACCTGATACGCTTAACTGACCTGTTGTCGTTGCATTGATGGTAATGGCACCCTCATTCTTTACGCGAGTATAGGCGTAAGCACCCTTGGCATCGCCAAATACGCCACCTACCAGAGTCATTGCATCGGTCGAGCCGTTCAGTACAATTTCACCCTGATTAAGCACATCGGTAGCACTTGCTGCGCAGCCGTGTGCAATACCTGCGAGATAGGTATAACTTGGCTTATTAACAGCTGCGGTGATGGTTGCAGTGGTGTGGTTGGTGAGGTTGTTACCTCCCACTTTGAGGTTAGGACAGATACCTGCAATATAGCGGCGACCGATATTATTGGTGCTATGCGATACGGTCACTGTGCCATAGTTATTGGCAGTATCTATTGCTTCGGCGATTTGTCCAACGATACCGCCGACAAATTGTAGCGCAGCATCATCTTTTGTCAACTCGACAGTCGTAGTAATTGCTCCATGATTTGTAACCGTGGTGAACTTCTTCGAGGCATCACCTGCAATACCGCCCAAATACAGAGCCTTCTCGCCAGTATTTCCGATAGCAGTAATTGCTCCGCGGTTTGTTGCTGATGTTACGGTGGAGTTTGTTCCCTGTACACGAGCAATACAGCCACCGATATAGTTTGCAGAGCCAGATGATAGGTAGTTGACGGTTATGGAGCCAGTAGCCTTATTTTCAATGGTTGTGAATTTGCACTGACCACGCGCCGTGATACCACCAATATAGACCTGATTTACCAATGAAGCATCGGCATCAATGGTGATACTTCCACTATTGTAAGCCTTTGTAATCTCACCTGCGCCATTAGTTGTCTCAGTGTCACAAAGACAGCCTGCAATCATCGTAATACCCTTTGTTGTGACTTTGTGGATATTGATATCTCCACCCTCATTGTTGGTGAGGTTTTGGAATTTGACGGTACCACATGCTCTACCAATAACACCTCCGATATTGTGCCAACCAGTCAGAGTTGTGCCATCGTTCAATGTAATTGCTCCGTTGTTTGTCGCTGTATCAATTGTTGCACCCTTCGATGAGTAGCCTACGCAACCACCAAGGTTGAGAACTGCGGAGAATATTGTTCCATTTGAGATATTGATAGCGCCGCTGTTTGTCGCAGTATTTAACTTTGCCGATGTTTCGTGAAGCAACAACTCGCCAACGCAACCGCCAATGTAAGCATTCTTCGAGAATGTAACCTTTCCGATATTTATGGTGCCTGTTGCCTCGTTGGTTGCCGAATAGAGGTGACCTCTGGTCGAGCCTACAACACCGCCGATATATGCCTTCTCAGCAATGGTAGTATTGTCGCTTATGGTGATAATACCTTCATTGGTGTACACCGTAGCGTTGGTGTCGTTTGTTGCGCTGTTCCAGTCGCCGAGAACTCCACCGAGAGCCAATGCTCCATACGAGCCCGATACGGTGATGTCGCCTTTATTTACGAGGTTTTTGCTGACATTTCCGTTCAATCCTACAACACCTCCGATATGAACACGGTTGTGTGTCTCCAAGTAGGCAAAAAGACCATCTGCCAAGACGTTTCCTCCCGATACGGTGAGTGCTGCACTTATATCAGCATTGTTCTCGGAGTACGTGAGCGCATTGCCAATAGCAAGACCTGCTACGCCACCGATACATACATCTTTCCAATTGTAGATATGTTTAATAGTACCCTCGCAGGTGATAGTACCTTCGCTATTGTTGTAGCATTGTCCTACCGAGCCATCTACGAGTGCTACAACACCTCCAACAATGTATGGGCGGCTTGCTGTCTCGCTCTTATCTGTCAAACACTTGACAGTAACAGGTTTGTTGTTGCTACCATTTCTTAATTTGGTGCCGGTAGCAAGGTGTCCCATAACACCGCCACAGTAGATATAGGCAACGGTTGTCTGCTCCGGTGTTCCGCCGAGAGGGAGTGAAACATTGCCATAGTTGTGTACATCGTTGAGTACATTGCTGGTACCGCACTTGCCAATGACACCGCCAATATAGAGTGTATGGCTCTTGCCCGATGTGTATGTAACATCTCCGTAGTTGTAGATGTTCTTGCCACTCTTTGTATTGGCATATCCGATTGCTCCGGCAATAGTATTTGGCACGATGCCTGTTCCGACATTGCCCAAGTATCTGCTTGCCGTAACATTACCACGATTGGTAATATCCTGAATGCTGCAATCCTTGTTGTTGTCGTTGATGTATCCTGCCACACCGGCAATATGCATTACCGTCTTTGCGGAGAATTTCGAGGCTGTGGTAGATAATTCGGCAACATCAATCGAGCCGCTATTCTCACAACGATAGATATTCGAGAGGGTTGCGGTTGCCGAGTCGCCCTCACCAACGGTGAATGCATCTGCGTAACCGACAATACCTGCAATGCAAGGGTGAATGGTGGTTGTGTTGCTGGTAGCAACAACCTGAACAACATCGACATTAACACTGCTGACACAATCCAAAATATCGACACCATGAACTGCTCCTACAAGACCACCGACTGCAAACGAAGCGTATATGTCCGAAGCCGAAGTTGCGGCGTATTCCGTACAATTTACATTGATTTTACCGCTTGCCGAGCAGTGCTCGATGAAAGGAACAACACTCTCGGTCGCCACCATTGTGCGGGCAAATGCTCCAACATTCGGTGTCGCAGTCTCGGTAATATCTACATCCTCCAAGTGCAAACCTATGATGGTCGCGCTTGTTGTGCCGAACAATGGTGCATTCAAACCCTTGATAACATGACCATTGCCACGCAGAGTCTTTGTGTAGCCGTTGATTGGTGTCCAAATCTCACCTGTCATATCGATATCAGCAACAACTACGGCAACCTTATCCGATGTAGGAGCCGCTGCTGCAAACGACTTCAAGGTATTCTTGTCGCTGATAACATAGACATCGTTCTTTATCGATGCATACTCGATATCTTTATTGAAGGTGCGCAACTGTCCCGCCACAAGAGGGTTGTTGTCGTCAGCCTTGACAGTCGCATACATAACACCACCGTTGTTGTCGAAGAGGGTTACATACAACTCATCGTAGGTGCCCGCAGGAACTACGACATGCATATACTGCACCGCACTTGTCAGTTGCAAGCCACTATCGCCAAACGAGTAGTTGATATACTCGGTTGCGCTCTCCGAAGGGGTGCTCTCACCTGTCGTAAAGTCGAAATCGAATATACCCGCAATAGGGCGATGGTCGATGGTCGAAACCTCCGCGTGCGTAAGTGTCGCCGAGCCCTTGACTCCAATTTTCAAAACGCCCGTAAGGTGATGCATGGCTGTCATCTCTCCGGCAGCACATGTGCCATACATAGTGGTGACATTGTCGCCAAATGTACCCTCGGTGTGGGTCTGTGTGTCGGCGAACAATACCTGATTGTCACCGGCAGCAGGGTAGGCGATACGATAGGTCTCGCCAAGATTGTCGGGAATGGTGAAGGTCGCAAAACTCTTGTTGCTGCTGACCTTAATCTCGGTCGAACGCTCGCCATTGACCGAAATTACATCGTTGTCGCTCCAATACATTGGATACTTGCCACTCACCTCCTTGTCGATGTGGGTACGAGCCGCCTCCATCGATAACGAGAGTGTAGTTCCGCCCTTGCCGTCTCCGAACTCTACGCCAAGGTCGTTAGTCGTGTCGGTAGCGCATGAGTAGGCTGCGAATACCACGACTGCCATGAACAATTTTGTCAAATTTTTCATCTTTGTTTTTTATTAGTTAGAATTAGGTTTAGATATGCATTTTGTCGGTCAGATAATAAATTATTTTATTATTGTCGTACCGTTTTTTGTGACAAAAATTATCGCTCTTTCTGTAATGTATTGAAAATCACTAAATTAAACCCCAAAATCCCCCCCCCCCGAAAAATTCGGGGAAGGGATTTTGTCATATTTTATCACTATCGTATAGCAAATATAATCAAAAAAAGCCAAAAGGCAATAGAGGCATGTACGATTTTGTCAAATTTGAAAACAAAAGGCAAATTTGTAACATTTTGGAGGTTATGGGTGGAGTGGAAACTCCAAGAGTAGTCAAGGCACAACCTTTTCGGGGGGGGGTACTGAGGGTGGGAGTTCTGACAATCCAAAAATCCTCAATCCCCAATTTCGAGTAGTCGCTGCACGGCTTGTCGCCCCTCATCGCCGAGCGAAATGGTAAAGTCATTGACAAATAACGCAATGTGTTTGTCGATGACTTCATCGTCTAACTCCTGCGCATGCTCCTTCACAAAATCGCGCGACAAAAGTGGATTGTCGAGAGCAAACTGCACACTTTTTGAGAGCAGTTTATCGAATTTCGATATTATATTTTTGTCGATTTCCCGTTTAACGATAATAGCACCGAGCGGAAGCGGAAGATTTGTATCGTTTTCCCACAACTTTCCGAGGTCGGCAACCAACTCCAAATTGCGCTTCTCATAGACAAATCGCCCCTCGTGAATCAACACTCCTGCATCGACATCTCCGCGCTCGACCGCAGCGGCAATATCCGAGAATAGCATCTGCTCGACCTCCTCCACCTCGGGGAAGTAGCGCATCAGCAGAGCATTGGCAGTAGTATTTTTGCCGGGCGATGCAACCTTGCGGATTTTGCCCGTTTCGCCCTTGCGCCGAACAAGCAACTGCCCATTGCCACGACCGAGAGCCGAGCCACTGTCGAGCAGCATATATCGGTCTGCCACAAGTGGATAGACCGCATAGCTAATCTTCGAAATATCGGGCTCGCCACGCAAAACACCCTCGTTCAACACCTCGATATCGTGGTACTCTACATCGAGGTCGAAGTCGTGTTCGAGGCGACGGTTTATAATGGCGTCGAATGCGAAGGTGTCGTTCGGACAGGGCGAAATATGGAGCGAAAGTTTCATTATTCTATGATTTTTGTCTTAAACGAGTATTTACCTGCGCCAACCTTTGCGGTGGTGCCTCCGTATGGTAGTTTGATAGTTGCAGTAGTGCCTACGGGAACGGTACAGTCGAGTGCGAACTCGCCATTTTCGATGCGCCACGCAACCTCGATTTTGCCGTAAACGGTATTGAGCGAGTAGCGCAAATGGTCGAGTCCCTTTGGTACTAATGGGGCTATTTCGAAGGCGCGGAATCCCGCCTCGAGGGCCTTCACGCCACCGAGGTAGCGGTATATCCAGGTCAAACCTCCGCCCCACATCGGGTGGTTCCTCGAGTGACCTTTGCGTCCCTGCCAGCTCTCCCATAGGGTAGTAGAGCCCTGCTCGAGCCAATAGCCGAAGCTCGGCATAGTTCGCTTGGTTATCATCGAGTAGGCGATGTCTACCTCTCCCATTTCGCACAACATATCGAAGATATAGCGAGTGCCGATAATGCCGGTAATGAAGTGGCCGTCAGCCTCGGCAATCTCGCGCTTGAGGGCTTCGATAGCAATCTTTCGATACTCCTCATCTACCCCCATACGCAGAGCAAAGATGTTTCCGCCATAGTTGCCGTAACTGCGCTCCTCGGCGTCGTAGAAGCGGTTGTGGAAGGCCTTTACGGTGCGCTCACGAAGGGTTGAATAGTAACTCTTCTCCGCCTCGTTGCCCAAAACCTCGGCAATTTTGGTGGCGATATCTACGCACTGATAGTATGCAAAGGTATGAACCGTAGCAGGGTGTGGGAACTTTTTGTGAGGCATAATCCAGTCGCCGAGACGTTTGTTTTTCTGTTCATCTTTCGACTCCATGATACCCTCGGCATCAACCCAGCCGTCAGCCCACGCAATATACCTTTTTATAGCGTTGTAGTTCTGCTCAAGAATGCCTCTGTCGCCATAGTGCATATAGTACTCCCACGGAATAATAGCAATGGCAGAGCCCCACGCAGGGCCTCCTCCTGCACCAGGTTGCCAAGGTGCCGAATTCGGGACATATCCGTTAGCTATCTGTGCGCCACGGATGTCGCCTATCCACTTGTTGTAGAAGGCCGATGCGTCGAAGTTGTGCATAACCATTTGGCACGCCAACTGACCATCTCCCGTATATGGTGTTCTCTCACGATGAGGGCAGTCGCTCGGCACACTGCCGTGCATATTGTCGAGCTGTGTCAATCGCCACGCTTTGTGCAGTGCGTTGAGTGTTTCGTTTGATGAGTGGAACTCCGCAACAGATGCTATGTCGGAGTTTACGGCGTGAGCCTCGATCTGCTCTGCCGAGAGGTTGTCGATACCTCGAATCTCGACTTGCGAGAATACAAACCAAGTGAAGCGTGCGTGGTACGACTCCTTGCCCTCGCCCTTGGCTATATAACTATTCGAGCCGTTGAAGGACTCGCTTATATATCTGATGTCGATTTTCTGACCGCAGGCGAGCGACAACTCCTTCAGCGCTACCCAACCCGAAATCTCCTCGGGGAAGGTTACACGCAACGAGCCATCCTCCTGCTTGGTGATAGAGGTCGGTTTGTAGAGCCTTACAATGCGGTCCGTAGGGCCATTTTGCGCCACAAGTTTTCCGCAAGGAGCCTGCTTTATAACCGACTCTTCCCACGCACTATCATCGTACGATGTGGTTGCCCACCCCTTGTGCTCGAGTCGGGCATCGTAGTGCTCGCCGAGGAATAGTTGGTCGGCTGTAATGGCGCTCTTTGTGCAACGCCACGAAGTATCGGTAGCGATAACCTCGCGTGTGCCGTCTGTGTACTCAATCTCTATTTGTCCAAAGAGTCGAGGTGTGCCATAACTCATTGCAGGCCAATACTCCATAAGGTTGTAGAATCCGTTGCCAAGAATAGCACCTATGCAGTTGTTGCCCTGTTGGATATATGGCGTAAGGTCGTAGGAGAGGTACATAACGATATATTCGTTAAAAGGGTCCTCTACCACTATGCTGCGTGTTCCGAGAAGTGGTCGCTTGGTGTAGTTGGTTTGATTTGGGGAGAGGTAGTCGTTACCTATACGCTCGCCATTGAGATATAGCTCAAAGTAACCAAGTCCCGTACCATAGAATCGTGCCGAGCGAACACGCTTTTTCACCTCGAACTCCTTGCGGAGCAGAGGTGATGGCGCGACATCCTCAATGCGCCTGATATCTACTGCAGGTCGGGAGTTCTTTTGGGTGCACTTTGCCCACTCAATATCGTAGGAGTCCTCGCCCTGCCAAGGCGTACCAATCCACTGTGCCTGCCACTCCTCGGCAGAGAGCTTTCCGGTGTGCCATTTGGCTCTGTTGCTCCATTGCGAAGCCTTATTGTGGTTGTCCCACACCTTCACCTGCCACGAATAGTCGCAAGAGGAGATGAGTGACTCGCCTTCGTATGGAATATAGAGGGATTTGTCGGATAGCACCTTGCCACTATCCCATACCACAACAGATTTACCACCCTCGTGCTTTACCACGCGAATGCGGTAGGCGCTCTGCTTTCCACCACCATCTTTGGATATGTTCTTCCATGAAAGTTGTGGCGTAGAGTTGTCAATAAGAGGTTGCTGCTGATGTTCGCAAGATAGGTCGGTAGGAGCGAGTTTGCTGAACGACATGAACAACAGCGAAGAAAGCAATAATATGAAACCTTTTATTCTCATAAATTTTCAAAATTTAGGTTCGATATAGCCTTTGTTAGGTGTTCGAGGGCAAGGTCGATATTCCAATCCTTGCGTTCCTCTCCCACATAGTTCGATATGGCTCTAATCTCGCCGCACTTCACCCCTTCGGCTTGCGCCAAGGCAAAGAGTGCTGCACCCTCCATGTTTTCGATTTCGGCACCATCGGCAGCCATCGAGCAGTGCGATACGGTGTTACTGCGCACCATCGGCAAATTTTCAACTACCATCGTAGCAAGGTACGAGCGGTTGTAACCCGTTGAGAGGTAGGCAAATCGCTCCTCGGTAACGGCTACGACATCGCCCTTTTGCAGATTGTGGTCGTAAGCCCCCGCAATGCCACAAAGTAGCAATGACTCACGCTCTGTGCGGAGAATACGCGCCACCTCAGTAGCGGTCTCCACCGCCCCGATACCACAGATTCGGATATCGAGGTCAGGGCGAAGCGACCTGAGTTTTGCCGCCTCCAACTCGGTAGGAAAGAGAAAAATCATAGTACTTTGAAATTAATTGATAATTGATAATTTATGGTAAAAACGATTTAATCGTTTTTGTGATATCTATATTTATTTGACATAAAATAGATTTAATTCTCAACTGCCAACTATCAACTGTCAATTCTCAATTCTCAATTCTCAATTAAAACACAATAGGCCTATCTGCCTATTGTGTTTTCCAGCTCCTCGACCGAGGCAGGGATATACTTGTCGCCGATAACGCGACCGCCATCGGCAGTTACGACAATATCATCTTCGATGCGGATACCGCCAAAGTCGCGATACTCCTCCAAGCGGTCGTAGTTTACGATACCCTTGTAGAGTCCCTCCGCCTTCGATTTGTCAATCAGGGCAGGGATAAAGTAGATGCCCGGCTCGTTGCTCATAACCGTACCCTCGCGCAACTTCCACGCTGCACGATAGACACAAGTCCCCGATGCTACGGCTCTCTCCTTAAACTCCGAGAAGTCGTAACTGCGCTCGCCCATAGCCTCGCAGTCGTGAACATCCATGCCTAATCCGTGCGACAAGCCGTGAGGCATAAAGAGATACATCGCTCCCGCCTCGACAGCATCTTGTGGTGCGCCCGAAATCAGACCGACATCGTGCAAGCCCTCTGCCAACGAAAGGAGAGCCTTTTTGTGCACCTCCTCCATATACATCGCTCCCGCCTTCATATTCTGCGGAGCCTCATCGTGAGCGCGTAGTACTATCTCATATATCTCGCGCTGCTTCTGGGTAAATTTTCCCGACACAGGATATGTACGAGTGTGGTCGGAGCAGTAGTTCTCCACCGACTCGGCACCTGCATCTACCAACAGCAAACGACCGTTCTCCAACACGCCATCGCTATTGAGATTGTGTAGTGTTTCGCCGTGCTGCGACACGATACTTGGAAACGATACACCCAAGCCATTCGCCTTCGCCACGCCCTCCATTGCTCCTGCAATCTCGCGCTCGACAACACCCGCCCGACACATCTTCATTGCGGTAGTATGCATAGCATATCCGAGTTGGAAGGCACGCTCCAACGCCTCAATCTCCTCGCCCGACTTCACCTCGCGCATCTCCGCTACGGCAAACATTAAATCAACCGATTTGTGGGCATACAACTCCGAAATAGGCAAACCCAACAGGCGCGACAACTCGATTTTGCTCTCGCCACGATATGGCGGCAGGTAGTGGATCTTGCGACCCTGCTTCATTGCCGTTGCCACCACCCCATCGAGGACCTTCAAAGGTTGGCAGTTCGATACTCCGACCTGCGCGCCCAACTCCACAAGGCTTGGTTGTGGTCCTGTCCAGATAATATCCTCAACCGTGAAATCATCGCCAAAGAGCATCTCCTCGCCCGACTCGGCATCGATTACCGCCATTAATGTCGGCAAGTTCAAACCGAAATAGTAGAGGAAGGTCGAATCCTGACGGAAGTAGTAGGCGTTGTTCGGATAGTTGTTCGGCGAGTAGGTGTTGCCCGGAATAAGTATCAAACCACTACCAATGCGCTTGCGCAACTCGGCGCGGCGTCCCTTATAAGTCTCTGCACTAAACATAGTTGTATCTCTTTATTAATCCATTTATATTCGATGCAAATTTAACATTTTTTTTGCATTCTCAGAATTTATCTCTAATTCCGGAGTGATAAAATTGAAAAACAGAAGCAAACTACAATCTATTTCAGGTATAAAAAAGAGCATTATCGCAACCCTATTGATTGCACTTATTGTACCCGTGGCTATGGCATACATTCCGCCAAAGAGAGTCCACCCCGAGGTATCGTACAACACCTTCAAGTTGCACCACACAATGCTTCCGCAGGTGGGCGAATTGGCAACAAAACCGTCTGACGGCAAGATAGCCAACACTCCGGAGATTGTTGCCGAGTTACTAATCCGTACCGGCGAGGTTATTCGCGAGGAGAATCCAAAGGCTGAGATTCTCGCATTCGGACTCTGCAAGAACTATATGTGCGACTATATCGCCAAGGTGTTGGAGATATTGAAGAAGCGCAAGAAACTCGATGTTCTGGACCGCGTGTCATACCATGTCTACTTCGAGAATCCTGATAATGCCACCGAGCGTATTAAGGCTATGCGCGCGACCGAGAACTCCGCTGCTACGGCATTGCCAACAAGGATAACGAGGTTATCGGCGCAATGATGTGGTACAGCGACCTCAGCACCATCGTCACCCGCGGCGGCAACGAGGGTAACACCCTCCGCCTCTCGGGACTTCCGATGTGGGATTCGCCAATCTTCATCATGAACAAGTCCGCCCTAAAACTAAAATAGCATCTCAGACGATAGCAAGAGAATGGGGCTGTCCGATAATTTTGGACAGCCCCATTCTTGTAGATGTTGTATAACAAGTGGTATTCTCATCTACGATGTTTTTACCTTGTTAGGTAACATTCTTTTGATAAAATAGCAGTTTAGTGGCAGTGGCACTCGTGGTCGCCATTGCACTCGCCCTCGCCGCAGTGGTGGTCATCGCCGCAGCCCTCGCAGTGGTCGTGGTCGCAGCCGCACGAGCATCCGCCCTTCGGAGCGAGGTCCTCAGGGGTAACATCGCGCACTTCAACAACCTCAACATCGAAGTTCAAGGTCTTACCTGCCATTGGGTGATTGAAGTCCATCATAATGGTCTCCTCCTTTACCTCGCGGATAATACCGTTCATGCGGTGTCCCTCGGCATCGCTCATAGGCACTACATTGCCTACGAACAACATCTCCTCGACAACCTTACCGTCAATCATAAAAATTGTCTTTGGCAACTCTACGATAGCCTCTGCGATCAACTCGCCATATCCGTCCTTTGGCTCCAAAGTGAACGAAACCTTATCGCCCGGCTCCTTGCCGATAAGTGCGCCCTCGAACTTAGGGAGCAACATACCCGCGCCACAAACAAATTCGAGTGGCTGTCCCTCGGGATTCTTATCTGCCACCTGACCATCAACGGTAAGCGTATAATTTACCGCAACAAATTTTGTATTTTCTACCTTCATACCTTTATAAATAATTAATTGTTTGTAATTCTTTTGCAAATACTCCGACAAAGATAGTGAAATTTTGTGAAAATTAGTGTGTAATCATTTTTTTTGGAATTATATAGTTTAGTGTTGTAAAAAAATCGTCATTGTGAAGGAGCGTAGCGACTGCGACAATCTCCCTTATAATTTTATTAAATTAACAGCGGTAGATTGCCACGAGCCTATCGGCTCTCGCAATGACGCTCTTGTTTATTATCAACAACACTAAACTATATAATTCCGTTTTTTTTGCACTTTTCGTAATAAGTTACTATATTTGTGGTGCAGTCCGCGAGGGTTGCAGACATATTTTGATGAAAGTGTATTCGCTTTTATCCTTGAACGAAAATGTGGAAGTTTTTAGAACACAAGGAGAGCAACGCACTCGTCACTTGTATTGGTGTATTGGCACTCTCATTGCCCTATACCTACCAATACTGGTGTGGGGTATTGTTTATTTGTGTTCGGGTTTTTCCACAACCTTCGTTCAGATAGACGAATTGGCTCCACACTTTCTATTTTGTTAAATGCTCTTTTGGAGCGAAGAGCATAAAATCTATGTTACGATGTTCTACGCTGTATATGAAAATGGTATGGTAGATATGAAACCGGAGTTTGAGAGGTTGCACAAATCCGGAAATATACTCTTCTTTGCCGAAGACTTTGACTACGGCTCCTATTATATGTACTATTTCTTTATAGATATTAACCTCCAAAGAGTTCAACTAACACTAAATGGGTGTAAATTAAACTGCATTATTCGACATTTTGAAGACAATATTCCCTGTATAGAGTTTGAAATTGAATCACCTAATTATGGCATCGAAAGAGTAGAGGTATATAGGCAGCACCCTCTGTTTCCATTCCATCTATCCCGCACTGCCGATATCATTGGTACAATAAACAAGTTTGGGTACGAGGCGTATCGTAAATATGATTTGAGACTAAAATAGGGTGTGTCCAACAGGTTTTTGGACACACCCTATTTTACCAGAAATTGCTTTATGATGTAGTTCTACTCCTCGTTCTTGCAAACAAGATTTCTGTCGCCGTAGCCGTTGTCAATCTTGGTAACATACGGGAAGAACTTCGAGCGTGCTACCCACTCCAACGGGAAGGCTGCCTGCTGACGAGAGTATGGGTGCGACCACTCGCCAGCCAACTCCTCGGCGATGTGAGGTGCGTTTGCCACAACATTGTCCGCCTCGCCACCAATTGCCTCCGCCTCGCGCTTAATCTGCACGAGTGCCTCGATAAAGCGATCCATCTCCTCCTTTGGCTCGCTCTCGGTAGGCTCAACCATCAGCGTTTCGTGAACTGGGAACGAGAGTGTCGGTGCGTGGAAGCCGTAGTCCATCAAGCGGTGAGCAACATCACCGCAATCTACGCCATAGTCGCGCTTGAAGTTTGTGAGGTCGAGAATCATCTCGTGTCCTACACGACCCGTTTCGCCCGAGTAGTAAGTGCGGAACTCGTGCTTGATTGCCGAAGCCATATAGTTGGCATTCACGATAGCCATCTCGGTAGCCTTGCGCAACCCCTCCTCGCCGGGCATCTTGATATAGCCGTAGGTGATAGGCAACAACATTGCCGAGCCCCAAGGCGATGACGATACGGCTGTGATACCCTCGTCACCTCCCGTAGCGACAACCGAGTGCGATGGGAGGAATGGTGCGAGGTGCGAAGCCACGCAGATAGGACCAACGCCCGGACCACCGCCACCATGAGGCATTGCGAAGGTCTTGTGGAGGTTGAGGTGGCAGACATCGGCACCGATAAAGCCAGGGTTTGTTAAGCCTACCTGTGCATTCATATTTGCTCCGTCCATATATACCTCGCCACCAGCATCGTGAATCGTATCTACGATTTCGCGGATACGGCTCTCGAAAACGCCGTGTGTCGAAGGGTAGGTAACCATCAGGGCGCACAACTCCGAAGAGTACTGCTCTGCCTTTGCCTTCAAGTCCTCGACATCTATATTGCCGTGCTCGTCGCACGCTACGGTTACAATCTTCATTCCTGCCATAGCAGCCGAAGCAGGGTTTGTACCGTGAGCCGATGCAGGGATAAGCACCACATTGCGGTAGCCTTGATTACGGCTCTGGTGATAAGCACGGATAACCATCAAGCCCGAATACTCGCCCGCAGCACCCGAATTTGGCTGTACCGAGCAGGCTGCAAAGCCCGTGATTGTTGCCAAGTCACGCTCCAACTCCTCGATGAGAGCGGTATAACCCTCGCGCTGGTCGGCAGGAGCAAATGGGTGGATATTCTGGAAGCCTGCCAACGAGAGTGGCTGCATCAAAGCGGCAGCATTCAATTTCATTGTGCAAGAGCCGAGCGAAATCATCGAGTTCGCCAACGAGATATCGCGCAACTCCAACTGCTTGATATAGCGCATCAACTCGCTCTCCGAGCGGTAGCGGTTGAATACAGGCTCGGTGAGAAATGCCGACTTGCGCTCCATAAAGTGTTGTGGCTCGGTGATATGATGCACTTTCTTCATCTTTTTCCCCTTTGCCTCGGCAAAGATTGCCACGACCTCCTCAACCTCGGCAGGGGTTGTAACCTCGTCAAACGAGAGGCGTACACGGAACTCCGAAGGGTAGTAGAGGTTTATGTGATGCTCCTCCGCCACCGACTCTACAACCGAAGCCTCCGCCTCGATATCGAGCGTATCGAAGAAGTTTGTGTTTGTCAATTTGTAGCCGAGGGCCTCAATGCCCTTTGCAGCGGTCAGAGCCGAGAGGTGGGCGGTCAAGGCTGCGCGACGCAAACCCTCTGCACCATTATATACGCAGTGGAAACCGACTATCGAAGCCATCAAAGCCGATGCGGTACAGATATTCGAAGTTGCACGCTCACGCTTGATGTGTTGCTCACGCATCTGCAACGACATACGCAATGCACGGCGACCAAGTCTATCGACCGAAACACCGATAATACGGCCCGGCATATTGCGCTTGAATGCCTCTTTGGTTGCCATATATCCTGCCGAAGGACCACCAAAGCCCATCGGACAACCCAGACGCTGTGTTGAGCCTACGGCAATGTCTGCGCCCCACTCTGCTGGTGGTGCAAGCAGAGCCAACGACAATAAATCTGCATCTGCCGTAACCAAAGCACCTACGGCGTGTGCCGAAGCGACAAAGTCGGAGTAGTCGCGCACCTCGCCATTTGCGGCTGGGTACTGCACAATCGCTCCGAACTCCTTACCCGTAAAGGTATAGTCGGCATAGTTATCGACTATCAACTCGATACCGAATGGCTCACTACGAGTGAGCAGTACATCGAGCGTCTGCGGGAAGATATTTTCATCGACAAAGAGGAGGTTGCGCCCCTCCTTTACCGCCTCGCGCGAACGGAGGGCAAACATCATCGCCATAGCCTCGGCTGCAGCCGTTCCCTCGTCGAGCAACGAGCAGTTGGCAATCTCCATACCCGTAAGCGATATGATTGCGGTCTGATAATTGAGGAGAGCCTCCAAACGACCTTGCGAAATCTCCGCTTGATAAGGGGTGTAGGAGGTGTACCACGCAGGACTCTCGAATACATTGCGCATAATGGCTGCCGATACGGCGTTAGGATAGTAGCCCATACCGATAAAGGAACGGAACTGCTGGTTGCGTGCCGCAAGTTCCTGAATATGAGCAGCAAACTCGTACTCACTCATCGCCTCGGAGAGTGCGAGAGGAGCATTGAGGCGAATATCCGCAGGGATAACCTGCGCGATAAGTTCATCTACCGAGCCGACACCGATAGTGTCGAGCATCGCTTTCAGAGTATCGGCATTGCTACAACCGACATGACGATTTACAAAGTTGTCGAACATATAATAATAAGTTTTAAGTTTCACAATTACTACAAAAGTAGTAAAAAAAATGAAAACTAAATAAATTTCAGATATTTTCGTTATCTTTGAGAGTGAAAAAGTTTTCGACTATGGCTAATATGGTAAAAATTCACTGCGTAAATAGTGGCTCGACATTCGAGGTTGAGATGGGTACTTCGTTGCTGCAACTTGCGTGCAGCCTCGATTTGAAGGGGATATATCCTCTCCTTGCGGCGTTTGTAAATCACAAAATCAAGGAGTTGAATTACAAAATATACACCCCCGCCAAGGTGGAGTTCTTCGATATCGCAAACCCTGCCGGTTTTCGCGTTTATCAGCGTTCGATGATATTCATTATGCAGGCTGTTGTGTCGAAATTGTACCCTTCGCAAAAGTTTCACGCCCGCCACGCCATAGGCGACAGCATCTACTGCGAGGTGGAGGGCAAAACCGAATTTTCGGCAGAGGAGTGTCATACCCTCTACTCCACCGCCCGCGAGATTGTAGAGCAAGACCTCCCTATTACGCGCGAAAAACTCCCTACCGAGGAGGTTGTCAAGGAGTTCGCCAAGCGCGGCTTCGATGATAAAATCGACCTCTTACAGACTCGCCAACGCCTTTATAGTTCGGTCGAGCGTCTGGGTGACGAGGTGGGTTACTTCTTCGGAGCACTTGCCCCATCTACGGGTTATATCGACCGCTTCGAGGTGCAGCCATACTTCAAAGGTTTCTACATTTCGCTCCCTTCGCGTACTGCGCCCGACACCATAGCCCCTGCGCCGAACTTGCAGAAGATGTTCTCCATATTCGATGGTTACAGCGAGTGGGTGGATATTATGGGAGTGCCGACCGTAGGCAAACTCAACAAGCGCATCGAGCAGGGCGACACAAGCGAGTTGATACAGATTGCCGAGGCGTTGCACGAAAAGCGACTTGCCCGCATTGCCGACACCATAGCCGAGGCTAATCGCGAACGCGGTTTGCGATTGGTACTTATCTCGGGACCTTCATCAAGTGGCAAGACAACAACCTCGAAGCGACTTGGCGTGCAGTTGCGAGTACTCGGTCTGCACCCTGTATTGGTCTCGACCGATGACTACTTCGTAAATCGCGAGGATACTCCGCGCGATGAGAATGGCGACTACGACTTCGAGGCTTTGGAGGCGATAGACCTCGCACGCCTAAACCAAGACCTTGGGCGATTGATGGCGGGCGAGAGTGTCGATATTCCACGCTTCGACTTTATCAGTGGCACGCGCAAGTGGCACGACAACCCACTGCAACTCGATGACCGCTCGATACTTATTATGGAGGGTATCCACTCGCTCAACCCGCGCCTTACGCCGAGCATTCCCGATACGGCAAAGTTCCGCATCTATGCCTCGTGTTTTACATCGGTGGCAATGGACAACACCTCGCGCATACACACCACAGATAACAGATTGTTGCGCCGTATGATACGCGACAACGCCACACGCGGCACAAAGGCTGTCGACACCATAGCACGATGGGCAAGTGTGCGCCGTGGCGAGGAGCGCAATATATTCCCTTATCAGGAGGAGGCAGATGTGATGTTCAACTCCTCGTTGTTCTACGAGATTTCGGTGTTGAAACCCTTTGCCGAGCCACTTTTGCGCGAGATACCGAACACTCGCCCCGAGTACGCCACGGCGCAGGGACTGCTGAAATTCCTCGATAACTTCCACACTATCGGCACGGAGGAGATACCTCCGACATCGGTTTTGCGCGAGTTTGTCGGTGGTAGCGCATTTAAGTATTAGACGAGAGTTTTTAAGGCTATTAGCCATTGGCAATTAGCCTTTTTTTACAGACCCCCTCCGCTACGCTCGTCCCCCTAACTCATGGGGACAAAAACTGAAAGCGGAAACAGCGCACCTATCACCCCTATTGCCCCTATAATCGCTTGCGCCTTGACAAGGGTGGGAGTTTGCTCCCGCCCAAAAAAATATAAAGGACTGCATTTCGCAGTCCTTTATATTTAATCACACTCGATTGCTGATTAATTGTACTTGAAAGTTGCCTCGTCCGAAACAGTCAACTTCTTGCGACCCTTTGCGCGGCGAGCAGCCAACACCTTGCGGCCATTCGCAGTAGCCATACGAGCGCGGAAACCGTGCTTGTTGATGCGCTTGCGGCGCGATGGCTGGTAAGTTCTCTTCATTGCCATA
>JAZRJD010000039.1:0-3344 GCA_045645625.1 Alistipes sp. | reverse complement strand
TTATTGTGAAAATTTTCAAGACCTTTAACAATACGCGACTTATCAAAAGCATGCCATAATTTATCTATTAGACTATCGTGCAATGTATCTGTTTTTTCATATCTATCAACAACGATGTCGTTATTGTTCATCTTCAATGTTTGCTCGACCATATCTCCGTGAGTCATACATATTTGCTTGCCTTCTATATGCATTTCTTGGCCATCGACAATAACCGAACCATCCCCATCCCCATCATAATAATACTTACCAGTTTCATCTTGCACAAAGCGCAGATTAGGATCGACATAGTTATCGATAATAAACACATTTGCAGAACAAGGAACAAGATATTGATTTGGCACCACGCAACTAACCTTATTATTCGATTTCAGAGAGGCGATTAACTGCTTTGCGCTATTACTATCGTTCATTCTCACATGGAAGTACTTGAAGTATTGGCTGGAATATAGAATTTCAGCCCCGTAAGATTCCACCACTTTGCGAGCTTCGTCCATAGGCACACTATTTTCAAATGAGACCAACACCTCCCTATCAATATCGCGAGCAGAGTGTGCAGAGACATTCGAGACATTCGAACTATCATCAGAGTTTTCGCTTTTTTTCGAATTGGTAGAAACACACGCTGTAGCAGCCAACAGAAGAGCAAATACTACACATAAAATAGATTTTTTCATCGCTTTATAGAGGTTAGTTTCTACAAAGATAGCAAAAAAATATTAGAAATTCAAAGGCTTTTTTATAGGGATTCTAGGGAGGATAGGTGGAACAAGAAGAGGGTTGCATTTCTACAACCTTCCCCACTATTTGAAAATTAACTTTTAAGCAGATGAGAGCAAGGCGCACAAGAAAATCGCCCCGCAGCATACTTAGCGTATGTGAGGAGCGATTTATCGAAGTGCAACGCAGCTATTGCTGCTTAAAATTAATTTTTCTTTGGTTTGGGAGCCAGAATCATATTCATCTTCTTACCCTCCAACTGCGGCATAACCTCAACCTTTGCTATCTCTTCGAGAGCCTGTGCAAAGCGGAGGAGAAGAATCTCACCCTGCTCCTTGAAGACGATGCTTCGACCACGGAAGAATACATAGGCCTTAACCTTCGCGCCCTCCTTGATAAAGTTCTCGGCGTGGCGAAGTTTGAAGTTGAAGTCGTGCTCATCGGTCTGCGGACCGAAACGAATCTCTTTGATTACGATTTTGGTCTGCTTTGCCTTAATCTCCTTTTGCTTCTTCTTCTGCTGGTAGAGGAACTTTTGGTAGTCGACAATACGGCAAACAGGAGGTTGCGCATTAGGCGAAATCTCCACGAGGTCCAACTCCATCTCATCTGCGAGTTGCAGAGCCTTCGAGATTGGTACAACGAGGTTTGGCTCGACATTGTCGCCTACGATGCGGACAGTGTCGGCTGTAATCTCTTCATTAATTCGATGTGGGTTTTCCTTCTCGGGACGGCGTCCGCGAGGAGCATTGCCCGGACGAGGTCCTGCCGGGCGTGGCGTAAACGGTTTGAATCCTGCCATTAGCTTTCAGCTAAATTAAAAATTAAAAATTAAGAATTATTTTGCGTTCTATATTGCTTCTACTTCCTTTGCTACGAGGTTGTTCATATAGGTTGCATACTCTTCGAGTGTCATCGAGCCCTTGTCGCCCTCGCCCTGTGCGCGGACAGATACGGTGCGCTCGGCAGCCTCCTTCTCGCCCACAATAAGGAGATAAGGAATACGCTTCAACTCGTTGTCGCGAATTTTACGACCAATCTTCTCGTTGCGGTCATCAATCTGCGCACGAACATCGTGCTCGTTCAGATATGCCACAACCTCCTCGGCATAAGCGTTATACTTCTCAGAGATTGGGAGTACAACAGCCTGATCAGGTGCAAGCCACAATGGGAACTTACCTGCGGTATGCTCCAACAATACTGCCACAAATCGCTCCATCGAGCCAAAAGGTGCACGGTGAATCATAATTGGGCGGTGGAGTTTATCGTCTGCACCCTTATAAGTGAGGTCGAAACGCTCCGGAAGGTTGTAATCGACCTGAATAGTTCCGAGCTGCCAACTGCGACCAAGAGCATCTTTAACCATAAAGTCGAGTTTAGGACCGTAGAATGCTGCCTCGCCATACTCAACCACGGCGTTCATACCCTTATCCTTACAAGCCTGAATAATTGCAGCCTCCGCCTTATCCCAATTCTCGTCAGAGCCGATATACTTCTCGCGATTGTTAGGGTCGCGCAACGAAATCTGTGCAGTGTAGTTCTCGAACTTCAAGGTCTTGAAGATGTAGAGAACAATATCCATAACCTTCTCGAACTCCTCCAACAACTGGTCTGGGCGTACGAAGAGGTGGGCATCGTCTTGTGTAAACGAGCGTACACGGGTCAATCCGTGCAACTCGCCAGACTGCTCGTAGCGGCATACCGTACCAAACTCCGCCAAACGAACAGGAAGGTCCTTGTACGAGTGAGGCTTACTACGATAGATCTCGCAGTGGTGAGGGCAGTTCATCGGTTTGAGCAGATACTCCTCGCCCTCGATTGGAGTATGGATTGGCTGGAACGAGTCCTTGCCATACTTTGCGTAGTGTCCCGAGGTAACATACAAATCTTTGTTACCGATTGGAGGTGTGATTACTGGCTGGTAGCCATACTGCTTCTGAATCTTACGCAAAAAACGCTCCAAGCGGTCGCGCAACTCTGCGCCCTTTGGCAACCAGAGTGGCAAACCCTGACCTACGCGCTGCGAGAAGGTGAACAACTCCAACTCCTTACCCAACTTGCGGTGGTCGCGCTTCTTTGCCTCTTCGAGCATTGCGAGATACTCGTCGAGCATCGACTTCTTAGGGAACGAAACGCCATAGATACGGGTGAGCATTTTGTTCTTCTCGTCACCGCGCCAGTATGCACCCGCTACCGAAGTCAATTTTATAGCCTTGATATGACCTGTGTGCGGGATATGCGGACCGCGACAGAGGTCTGTGAATGTACCATTTGTATAGAACGAGATTGTGCCGTCCTCCAAGTCCGAAATCAACTCGCACTTGTACTCATCGCCCTTCTCTGTGAAGGTTTTGAGAGCATCTGCTTTTGATACCTCGGTACGAACTAACTCCCCCTTCTGACGAGCCAACTCGGTCATCTTCGCCTCGATCTTTGCGAGGTCGCTCTCCAAGATTGGTGTCGGCGAATCAACATCGTAGTAGAAGCCCTGCTCGATAGCCGGACCGATACCGAACTTAATGCCCGGATACAACGCCTGCAACGCCTCTGCCAAGAGGTGCGAAGAGGTGTGCCAGAAGGCGTGCTTACCCTCGGCATCGTCCCACTTGAAGAATTTGATAGCG
>JAZRJD010000038.1:0-18782 GCA_045645625.1 Alistipes sp. | reverse complement strand
GGAACTGGAAACATTACAATCAACCACAAGGCTCTCGATGTCTATTTCCCATTGAACATCTTGCAGTACGAGGTTAAGCAGCCATTGCTCGTAACCGAGACTGCTGAGGCTTACGATGTTGTTGTAAACCTCGTAGGTGGTGGTATCAAGGGTCAGGCAGAGGCCGCTCGTATGGGTATCGCTCGCGCATTGTGCGAGATCAACGCTGAGTATCGTCCAATCTTGAAGAAGAACGGATTCCTTACTCGTGACGCCCGTGAGGTTGAGCGTAAGAAGCCAGGACAGCCTGGTGCACGCCGTAAGTTCCAGTTCAGCAAGCGTTAATTTTTATTTCGTAAGCGGACTAACAATTTCGGCAAAGCACGACAAGGGTTATTCAAAGCAAGCAAGACCACTTATACTTATATATATTATTATATAGAGCCGATGGTCAATGGCTAATGGCTGAAAAAGTGCTACTTCGCTGCTTGCCCTGTCGCGGAAAACTCTTCGGACTGACAAGGTCACTACCGTAAGGGTTGAAGTAAAGAGAATTAAAATTACAAAAAAAGAAACTAAAATGTCTAGAACAGATTTTAATACATTGTTGGAGGCCGGCGTTCATTTCGGACACTTGAAGCGCAAGTGGAATCCTAAAATGGCTCCATATATCTTCATGGAGAAGAACGGTATCCATATCATTGACCTTCACAAGACAGTAGTGAAGTTAGATGAGGCTGCTGCAGCACTCAAAAACATCGCTAAGAGCGGTCGCCGTGTGTTGTTTGTAGCAACAAAGAAACAAGCAAAAGATGTTGTTGCCGAGAAGGTGGCAGCCGTAGGAATGCCTTATGTTACAGAGCGTTGGGCTGGCGGTATGCTCACAAACTTCCCAACTATACGCCGTGCTGTCAAGAAGATGGCTACCATCGACAAGCAGATGGCAGACGGTCTTTACAACAACTTCTCGAAGCGTGAGAAGTTGCAGATTTCGCGCCAGCGTGCGAAGCTCGAGAAGAACCTCGGCTCTATCGCTGACCTTACACGCCTTCCTGCTGCGTTGTTCGTAGTAGATGTTCAGAAGGAGCAGAATGCAGTTAAGGAGGCAAAGCGTTTGAACATTCCGGTATTTGCAATGGTAGATACTTGTTGTGATCCAACCGACATCGATTTCGTTATCCCTGCAAATGACGATGCTACAAAGTCAATCGCTTTGATTCTCGATACAGTATGTGCTGCTATCGCAGAGGGCGTTGAGGAGCGCAAACTCGAAAAGGAGAAGGAGGCTGTTGAGGCTGAGGCTAACACAGAGGCTCCTGCAAAGAAGCCTGCCAAGACTCGCATCAAGAAGAGTGTAAAGGCTAATGTTGATGCTCAGGAGGCAGTTGCAGCAGAGGTTGTTGCTGCTGTTGAGGAGGCAAAGGCAGAGTAATTATTCGGGTGGGGAGTCTGTATGGGTGTCTCCGTATAGATAGTGCCCACCTTGAATAGAGTAAATTATTAACAAAAGAAAACCAGAGAAAAACTATGGCAATAGAGATTAAGGCAGCAGATGTAATGAAACTGCGTAAGATGACCGGCGCCGGTATGATGGATTGCAAGAAGGCTCTTGTTGAGTCGGAGGGCGATTTCGAGCGTGCAAAGGAGATCATCAAGGAGAAGGGTAAACTCGTAGCAGCAAAGCGTGCTGACCGCGAGACCTCTGAGGGTGCTGTCGTTGCAAAAGTTCAGGACGGTAAGGCTATCGTTGTAGGACTCGGTTGCGAGACTGACTTCGTTGCAAAGAATGCAGATTTTCAGGCACTTGCACAGGCAATCGCTGAGGCAGCTCTCACTCACTTCCCTGCTGACAAGGAGGCTCTTATGACTTGCACACTTGCTGACGGTCGCACTGTTGAGGCTGCTGTTACCGAGTTGACAGGTCAGACAGGCGAGAAGCATGTTGTAGCAGGTTACGAGGCTATCGAGGCTCCATTTATTTCGGCTTACATGCATGTTATCACCGGTAAGTTGGCTGCTATTGTAGGCTTCAACAAGGAGTTGGACGCACAGGTTGCTAAGGGTGTTGCAATGCAGGTAGCATCGATGAATCCGGTTGCTGTTTCGGCTGCAAATGTTGAGCAGAGCGTTCTCGATGCAGAGTTCAAGACCGCAGTTGAGAAGACTAAGGCTGAACTTATCCAGAAGGATATCAACGCTGCGCTTACAAAGGTCGGTATCAATCCAGCACATGTTGACAGCGAGGATCACATCGAGTCGAATCAGTCGAAGGGCTGGATCACCGCAGAGCAGGCAGAGCAGGCTCGCGAGATCATCAAGACCGTTGGTGAGGCGAAGGCTGCAAACCTCAATATGACTATGATTGAGAACATCGCAAAGGGTCGTGTTCAGAAGTTCCTCAAAGAGAACACTCTCGAGGAGCAGGGCTATCAGATGGGCGATGGCAAGACTCCTGTTAAGGATGTTATCAAGGCTGCTGATGCAGAGGCAAAGGTGCTCGTATTCAAGCGAGTATCGCTTGCAGACTAATCAGAGGTCAATCCAATGCAAAAGACACCGCGAATTATCGTGGTGTCTTTTTTTGTGTTTTAGACGAGAGTGACAGACCCCCTCCGTTACGCTCGTCCCCCTAACTTAGGGGGACAAAAGAAACAGAAAACTAAAAGCCTCTGCGCACCCTATAACCCTCGCCCCTATAATCGTCTGCGCCATGACAGCAGTTAGAGCCCCCTCTGAAATTTTTTAGATATTTTTTATGCCAAAAATGTTGGTGATTAAGAAAAAATATCTACCTTTGTAATCGGAAAAAGGTGTTAAACAGAGTCCTCTCCCCGAAATTTTTCGGGGGGGGGATTTTAGGTTTTAAGTGGCTGAATAACAGCAAGTTATAAGCGTTAGTTGTATTAAAGGTTTAGCGATGTTAGCGGCATTAGGGAAAATCCCTATATCCTCTATTGTTGCTATGCCCCCTGCGAAATAGAATAACAAATTTTTACACAATAAAACCAAATTATTTACTTAACAAATTAACAAACAAACACAATGAAAAAATTACTTTTTGGAATGATGGCATTTGTGGCTTTTGTTGCTACATCGTGCCAGCAGGCTCCCGAGGAACTCAATGTGGTTGCTGGCGGAGATGCAAATGTAACTTTCAGCGTAGGTGCTCCGCAGATTGCTAACCGTGCGTATAGCGATGGTCTTACTGCAACTCGTTTGCAGTATGCAGTCTATGCTGTTAGTGAGGCTAACTCTACAAAGAGCCTTAGCCTCCTCTCTGACCTCAAAGGCACAGAGACTCTCGATGAGTTGAAGACCTCTATCAACCTTCAACTTACTACCGGTAACAAGTATGCCGTAGTATTCTGGGCAGATCAGCCTGACAACACTCACTACAAAGTCACTTTTGACCCTGCAACCGTAACTGTTGATGTACTCGACTATGCATCGGCTAAATCGAACGATGAGACTCGCGATGCATTCTATGCAGTTCACGAGTTTACCGTTAGCGGTACACAGACCGAGACTGTATACTTGAAGCGTCCTTTTGCACAGTTGAACATTGGTGCAAACGACTTCTTGGCATCGGAGAAGGCAGGTCACAAGGTTACTCACGCAAAGGTTACTGTTCCTGCATACAGCACCCTCGACCTTGTTTCGGGCGTGGCAGATAACCAGACAAGCGTAACTTTCGACTACGCAGCAGTTCCAACCGGCGAGACCTTCCCGGTTGCTAACTACGAGTACTTGGCGATGAACTACTTGTTGATGAACACCGCCGAGGAGGTTGTAGATTTGACATTCTACTATGCAACTGACAAAGATGGTGCAAACGAGAAGAGCCGTGTAGTTGGCTCGGTACCGTTCCAGCGCAACCACCGTACAAACATCTATGGTCAGTTATTCACAGGTGATGTAACCGTTAATGTTACTATTGAGAAAGGGTATGAGGACGATATGCACAATGGTGTTATCGAGGTTGTTACTGCCGAGCAATTTGCTGCTGCATTTGCAGATCCAGATGTTGATTTCATCGTATTGGCTAATGATGTTAATTTGACAACATCGGCAGCCCGTACCAACCCTACATTTACCGTTTCGGCTGGCGAGTCGCTTACTATCAATCTTGATGGTCACAGACTCACTGCTTCGTCTGCTCAATTGTTCGATGTCGAAGGTACATTGACTATTCAGAATGGTACAATCGAGAACACAAACGGTCAGGTATTTGACAACAACGACGATGTTAAGTTCTCTAACGCTACAATCCTCCAAACTACCGACTCTGCATACTACGATGAGCAGGGTGGTAAGTTGGAACTTCTTGCAGAGGGCGTTGTTAAGGTAAGCGATACCGAGATTGCAGTTACTGCTTCTTGCGGTATGTCGTGGTTTGACAAGAACCTCGATGCATATAATGGCTTCGAGGGTATTACTATCAAGTTGGAGACTGATGTTGATTTATCAGCAAGTAGTTGGGATGGAATTGGCGATGGTCGCACAGGTGCAGCGTTTAAGGGTACTTTTGATGGTCAGGACAAAGTGATTTATGGTGCTCATTTCTCGGATCCTAATCAATTCACCGGTGGTCTTTTTGGTGATGACCGTGGTTTAGGACTATTCTCAGTTGTTGATGGTGCAACCATCAAGAATATCAACCTTGACAATGCTTGTTTCGCATCATACACTATCGTTGCCGGAGGTATTGCTGCTTACGCAACGGATACAACTTTCGAGAATATCAAGATTAACGACACAAAGATCTCTTGCTACAACTGGACTGCTGGCGGTGTTGTAGGTCAGGCAGAAGGTACTTGTACATTTAAGGGCATTGAAATTGATTCGGACACGGTAGTAGGTTCATTGTGGGATTCTTACGGAACATACGCAGGTGGTATCGCAGGAGCGGTTGATGGTTCAAGCAATATCGTAATCGAGGATTGTACTATTTCTTGCGTTCTCGATGTTATCAACGATGTAACCTCTAACTACAAGTGGTGCATTTACCGTATCGCAGGTATGATTATCGGTGAAACTCACACCACTGCAGGAATTTACAACGATGTTGCTACTGCTACAGTTACCAATGTTACTTGTAAAAATGTAACTGTAAATTATGGCCAGTGGATGAACTATCACTATTGCCAAGGTTATTGGGGTCGTGGTTGGGGTCGTGTTGAGTCGTCTGATTATATCGACGGTGTTGACCATACTCAATGTAACCACCCAGAAGGCGAGGAGCATTGTGTGTGCTTCCCGTTTGACCAACTCTTTGGTGGCGGCCAAAATGGTACTGGACACTACCCTATTAAGGGTATTGCAGAGTTCCCTGGTGTAACTGTAAACTACCCTGCAGAGTACACTTGCCCTACTTGCGGTCAGCAGCACAATGTTAAATAATCAGCATTAGTTTGCAATATACAAACTGCGCTTCTCGCATTTGAGAAGCGCAGTTTTTAGTTTGGGTAAAAGGGTAGGGGGTTACTCGGTCTTAGGCACAATCTGTACATTTACAGCCTGCTCGCCCTTGTCGCCATTGCCAACTTCGTATGTTACGAGTTGACCCTCGTTCAATGCCTTGAAACCCTCTTTAACAATTCCTGTATAGTGCACAAAAATCTCCTTGCCATCTTCGGCAATAATAAATCCGTATCCCTTTTTAGGGTCGAACCATTTAACTTTTCCGTCCATAGTAGATATTAGGTTATTTAGTTTGGTAAGACAAATATAACAAAATTTTCTGTCATTCTACCGCGAAAGGGCAAAATTTTTCCCTCTTTGGGCGAAAAATAGTGGCAGAGATTGGCGAAACACAAAAAAAATGTGAAAAAAACGAGAAAAAATTTGCAGATTAAAAAATTTGCTTTACCTTTGCACTCGCAATACAACAACGGGGTGTAGCGCAGTCCGGTTAGCGCATCTGGTTTGGGACCAGAGGGTCCCAGGTTCGAATCCTGGTACCCCGACAAGCAAAGCAAGGGAGTGTCAAATGACACTCCTTTTGTTTTGTGGTCTTGTGCCAACAAGTTGGGATTATTGGGTGTGGCACAAAAAAGACGAGAAACTCTCGTCTCTCGTCTTTCGTCTCGTGTCAAAACTGATTTCCTATTTCGCTGCGCGTTTGCGGTCAATCTCATTAAGCAGAATTTTGCGCAGGCGCATCGACTTCGGAGTAACCTCTACATACTCGTCCTCCTTGATATACTCCAATGCCTCCTCCAACGAGAAGATCTTTGGAGGCACAATCACAGCCTTATCGTCCGAGCCCGAAGCACGCATATTGGTTAGTTGCTTCGCCTTGCAGACATTTACCGTAATATCGTTGCTGCGAGTATGCTCACCAATAACCTGTCCCATATAGACCTCCTCCATTGGCGAGATAAAAAATCGTCCTCGGTCCTGCAACTTGTCGATAGAGTAGGCGTATGCTGTACCCGTCTCCGAGGCGATTATCGAGCCGTTTGAGCGCATCTCTATATCGCCCATATATGGCTCGAAGGCGCGCAGACGGTGTGACATAATAGCCTCGCCTGCGGTGGCAGTGAGCATATTCGAGCGAAGACCTATAATACCGCGCGAAGGGATATCGAACTCCAAACGGGTGCGACCATTCGATGACTCCATATTTGTAAGTGTACCTTTGCGGCGAGTCGAGAGTTCGATTACCGTACCTGCCACCTCGTCAGGGCAGTCGATAGTCATCTCCTCGACAGGCTCACACTTCACGCCGTCAATCTCCTTGATGATAACCTTTGGCTGACCTACCTGCAACTCGTAGCCCTCGCGGCGCATAGTCTCGACCAAGACTGAGAGGTGCAACACACCACGACCATAAACCACAAACGAGTCGGCATTCTGTCCCTGCTCTACGCGGAGTGCAAGGTTGCGCTCCAACTCGCTGTCGAGACGCTCCTTGATGTGGCGCGAGGTAACATACTTGCCGTCCTTACCAAAGAATGGCGAATTATTGATAGTGAAGAGCATCGACATCGTAGGCTCGTCAATTTTGATTGGTGGCAGTGGCTCCGGATTTTCGAAATCGCAAATGGTATCGCCAATCTCGAAACCTTCGATACCCACCAAAGCACAAATCTCGCCGCACTCAACCCTCTCGACCTTCTTCTTGCCGAGTCCGTCAAAGACCATCAAATCCTTGATTTTGGTCTTTACGAGCGTCTTGCCATCGCGCTTCGCGAGGGTTACATGCTGACCATTTACGAGCGTTCCGCGAGTGAGTTTTCCCACAGCGATACGACCGATATATGAGGAGTATTCGAGCGATGTAACCAACATCTGCGGCGTACCCTCATTTACGGCTGGCTCGGGTATCTCGTCAATAATGGCATCGAGCAACGGCACAATGCTGTCGGTCTTTTCGTTCCACTTGTGCGACATCCAGCCCTGCTTTGCCGAGCCGTAGATTGTCTTGTAGTCGAGTTGCTCCTCCGTTGCATCGAGAGTGAACATCAGGTCGAAAACCTGCTCATTTACAACCTCTGGGCGACAATTCGGCTTATCGACCTTGTTGATAACTACGATAGGCTTCTTGCCGAGCGAGAGTGCCTTCTGCAACACGAAGCGTGTCTGTGGCATTGTGCCCTCGAAGGCATCGACCAACAACAAAACGCCATCGCACATATTCAGCACACGCTCCACCTCGCCGCCGAAGTCGGCGTGTCCCGGGGTGTCGATAATGTTGATTTTGTAGTCTTTGTAGACCACCGACACATTCTTCGAGAGAATGGTAATGCCTCGTTCGCGTTCGAGGTCGTTGTTGTCAAGTACGAGGTCGCCCGTTTTTGAAGGCTCGCGCAGGAGATTTCCCGCCATAATCATCTTATCGACCAGCGTAGTCTTTCCATGGTCGACATGGGCAATGATTGCTATATTGCGTAGTTTTTGCATATACTTTGTGATGTTTTTCTCAAATAATGCGCAAAAATAAAAATTATAATCGAAAATTTATTACTTTTGTGTGTTAAAAAGTACAAATAAATAGATGACAAATTTGATAGAGGTAACGGAAAAGAGCCGTGTTTATGTGGGCTGCGTAGGTGAATTGTTGCAGGAACTTTTGCCAAAGAAGAGGGTGATTGTGATTTCGGACTGCAATATCGACCGCACGCATCACAACCTTATTGCACCATACGAATATATACTTATCGGTCAGGGCGAGCAGGCAAAGAGCCTCGCAACGCTTGACGATATCTATCGCCGACTCATTGAACTCGGAGCAGACCGCTCTACCTTTGTGTTGGGCATTGGCGGTGGCATAGTTACCGATATCGCGGGCTTTGTCGCCTCGACCTACATGCGAGGTGTGGAGTTCGGATTTGTTACGACAACCCTTCTTGGCGCAGTCGATGCCTCGATTGGCGGAAAGAATGGTGTGAATGTCGGCGGATTTAAGAATATGGTAGGCGTATTCTCGCAGCCAAAGTTTGTTGTCTGCGATGTATCGTTGTTACACTCGTTGCCCGAGCGCGAATTTCGTGCGGGATTGGCAGAGGTTATCAAGACGGCGATTTTGGGCGATGCCGAACTATTCCAAATGTTGGAGGGTGCATCTTTCGATGAATTGCGCAACAACGATGCTCTGCTGAGCGATGTTATCTATCGCTGTATGCGGGTGAAGGCTTCGGTTGTGGCAGAGGACGAGCGCGAGGGTGGTCGTCGCCGCATATTGAATCTCGGACATACATTGGCGCACGCCATCGAGAAGTCTACTAGGCAGTTGTCGCATGGCGAGGCTGTGGCTGTGGGGCTCTATTGGATTACGCGCTATGCCGAGCGCGAGGGTATGCTGTCAAAGGAAGATAGCCGCAGGATTGTAGACCTTATCGAGAAGTATGGCTTCGATGTTGCCCTGTCTGTTGAGCGAAACCACCTCTTCGAGGCTGTTCGAGGTGACAAGAAGCGCAGTGGCGATACGCTGCATCTGATAGTTCCGACCGCCATAGGTACAGTCGAGGATATTCTCTTCAAATTTGAAGATATCGCAACGATTTTATAGTAGCATAGAGAAGACTATATTACCAGTATGAATTACAGACACTTAACGAATGATGAGATTTTGCTGTTGCAGTCGCAGCAGTGTCGTGCCGAGGATTGGAATGACATAGAGGTACACCCCGACTTCTCGACAGATCATATCCTCAATGTCCGATTCTCGGGTAGAGTGCGTTTGGGAATTTTTGCCCATTCCTTTGTCCTCGAAGGGGGCATCAACATGCACTCTGGTATCCGTAATGCTGCACTCCACAATGTAGATGTGGGGGATAACTGCCTTATCGAGAATATCAACAACTATATCGCCAACTACACCATTGGCGAGAATACCATTATCGACAATTGCGACCTTATTGTCGTAGATGGAGAGTCGAACTTTGGTAACGGCATCGATGTTGCGGTGCTGAACGAGACAGGTGGTCGCGAGGTTGTTATCACCGACAAACTCTCGGCGCATACGGCTTATATAATGGCTCTCTATCGCCACCGCCCGAAGTTGATTGAGCGACTTCGCGAGATATTGACCTATTACAGCAATAAACACGCCTCGGATAGGGGAGAGATTGGCTCGAATGTCATAATCTCCAATTCGGGCGTTATCAAGGGTGTACGCATAGGCGATAATTGCCATATCGAGGGTGTTAATCTGCTCTCGAATGGTAGCATCAACAGCAATAAGGAGGCTCCCGTATATGTCGGACATGGCGTTATCTGCAAGGACTTTATTATATCGAGTGGCTCTACGGTCGATAGTGGAGCAACACTTAGCCGATGCTTTGTCGGTCAGGCGTGCGAACTCGGTCACAACTACTCCGCCTCGGACTCGCTCTTTTTCAGTAACTGTCAAGGCGAAAATGGCGAAGCGTGCGCAATTTTTGCAGGACCATATACCGTTACGCACCACAAATCTACTCTGCTCATAGCGGGAATGTTCTCGTTTATGAATGCAGGCTCAGGCTCCAACCAGAGTAACCACATGTATAAACTCGGACCTATCCACCAAGGTACCTTGGAACGAGGAGCCAAGACCACATCAAACTCCTATATCTTGTGGCCTTCGCGTGTGGGAGCATTCTCGTTGGTTATGGGACGACATATCAACAACTCCGATACGACAAATCTGCCATTCTCGTATCTTATCGAGCAGAACAATACCACCCACCTTGTTCCGGGTGTAAATCTTCGCTCGGTGGGAACTATACGCGATGTGCAGAAGTGGCCAAAGCGCGACCACCGCACAGACCCTAACAGACTCGACTATATCAACTTCAACCACCTCAGCCCCTACACCGTGCAGAAGATGATGAAGGGACTCGAAATTTTGAAGGGGTTGCAGCGTGCAAGTGGCGAGTTGTCCGATGTCTATTCGTTCCACAGCACCAAGATAAAGAACTCTTCGCTCCGTAACGGAATACGCTTCTACGAGGTTGCGATACACAAGTTTATGGGCAACTCCATAATCAAGCGATTGGAGGCGTTGAAGTTCGCCTCTGACGAGGATATCCGCCGCCGCCTTCGTCCCGACACCGAGATTGGCAGGGGCGAGTGGGCTGATATATCGGGACTTATCGCGCCAAAGAGCGAGATTGAGCGTCTTATGGCGGCAATCGAGAGTGGCGAGGTTGCCCGTTTGAGCGCGATAAATGCCGAGTGGAAGAGTATGTTCGACAACTACTACACCTACGAGTGGAGTTGGGTTTACGAGCATATCGAGGAGTTCTACGGCATCGCACCCGAAAATCTCACCGCCAAGGATATTGTGGCGATAGTCGAGAAGTGGCGCGAGTCGGTCGTTTGGCTCGACAAGATGATATACGAAGATGCCCGCAAAGAGTTCTCGCTCGCTTCGCGTACGGGCTTTGGAGCCGATGGCTCACGCTCCGAGAAGGATAGCGACTTCGAGCAGGTGCGAGGTGTATTCGAGAGCAATCCGTTCGTCTGCGCTACGCTTAAACATATCGAGGAGAAGAGTGCACTTGGACAGGAGATTATAGATAGACTTTCGCATCTGGTTTAGTTGTGTGATGCGAGAGCGTATATGGTAGCCATAGGAGAGTTCCGATGGCTACTTTTTTAGTGTCTTGAACGAGAGAATATGCCACGATATGGCGGTGGCGAGAAGAGCCATTAGTAGTTGCGCCCACCACCACTTATCTACCACTGCGAAGATGCAGTAACCGATTGTAAGCCACACCATAGACACCGAGATAACCTTTGCACGGAGGGGTATGGCGTGATGTTCGCGATAGTTGCGGATATACTCGCCAAAGACCTTGTGGTTGAGCAGCCAATTATAGAGTGAGGGCGAAGCCTTTACCCACGCCGCTGCCGACAATAGCAGAAAGGGTGTGGTGGGTAACATTGGGATAAACATTCCCATAACGCCCAATGTCAGCGAAATAGAGCCAACTATAATCAAAAATATTCTCATAATTGGCGACAAATGTACGAATAATTCGTATATTTGTGAAACGAAATCGGAAATTGGTCTTATTTGCAACAGAATATAACCCGAAACTATGTTAGCATCGCTGAAATTATTGGCTGTGAGCCTGCTTATTGGCGTATCGAATCCGTATTGGGGACTTACATATATTGCGGAGCAGGAGGGTAAAGTCTATGCCCTTCGTTCACTCTCCGACTCATCTTCGCTCTGCGTGTTCGAGCAACCGAAACGCACGAATAGGGGGGAGTGTGCCCCAACTCTGCTAACCTCACTCGGTGAGCCGTTGGTGGAGGTTACGACACCGGGTAAGCACTCCTGTCATATAACGATGCTTGCGCGACAGGTGGTTGTTGCCGACTATACGAGTGGTACGCTCTCGCTTTTCGACCTTACGGAGGAGGGGTTGCCACTGCCAAATCCGCAGGTGTTGAAGTTCGAGGGCAGGGGACCTCACCCAAAACGACAGCGGTCGTCACACGCTCACTCTTCGGCTCTCTCGCCCGATGGTAAGTCGATAGTTGTGGTGGATCTCGGTTGCGACTGCTTGTACCGTTTCGATGTGCGCGATGGTCGCGTAGTGACTGCCGACTATACAAAGATAGCACTGCCGGCAGGTTGCGGACCTCGCTTCTCGACATTCTCGCCAAAGGGTGATATTCTCTATGTGGTGACCGAGTTAAGCGATGAGGTACTTGTTATCGATACTGCGACCTTTGCCCTGAAACAGCGTATCGCCTTGGGTAAGGCAAATCCCGAAGGTGGTAGCCATATCGCAATGAGCCACGATGGTCGCTACCTCTACGCCTCGTTGCGCGTGGCGGGTACGGGAAATGCAAAGGAGTGCCCAATCTCCGATGGCGTAGCCGTGTATAAGCGATTGGCAGATGGCGGATTGGAGTATCTGCACTACCTTCCGACTGGTGGTCACCCTCGTCATTTCGCTATCTCGAAGGACGACCGTTACCTTGTCGTGGCTTGTCGCGATAGCGATGCTGTCGAGATTTTTCCTATAAATTCACGCACTGGCATACCTCAAAAGTGCAAAAAGAGAATAGAGGTGGGTAGTCCTGTATTTGTCCTGTTGTAATATCAATACCTATAAATATCATGAAAAGAGTATTAACTGCGATTTTGTTTTTGACGATGAGCCTCTCATTGATGGCGCAGGAGAATTGCAGCCACTTTGAAGCCCGTAAATCTCCGGATTGGTTTTGCGAGGGTATAACATACCAACTTATGCCACGCTGTTTTAGCGAGGAGGGTACATTGAAGGGTGCCGAGAAGCACCTCGAAAGACTTGCCGACTTGGGCGTTACGGTGGTCTATCTGACACCTGTGAATGTTGCCGATACCGATATGGATAGAAGCAAGTGGAGCCCACGACAGATAAAGTCGGGTTTCAACGACCCGCGTAACCCATACCGTGCAGGCAACTACTTCAATGTAGATCCCGAGTATGGCACCGAACAAGACCTTATAGATTTTGTAAAGAGGGCTCACAGCCTCGGTATGAAGGTATTTCTCGACCTTGTATTTGCCCATTGCGGACCGGCTGCCGATGTTGTGAAAAACCACCCCGAGTACTTCCTCTACAACGAGAAGGGCGAAATGGAACTTACACGATGGAAGTTCCCGAAGTTCGACACCAACTATATCGGCACTCGAAGATATTTCAAGAGTATTATGAGTTACTATTTGGCGCACTACAATGTAGATGGCTTCCGCTGCGATGTGGCACACCATATTCCTATCTCGTTCTGGGAGGAGGCTCGCGCCGAATTGGAGACTCTTAAACCCGATTTGGTTATGGTTGCCGAGTCGAGCAAACCTTACGATATGCGTTATGCATTTGATGCGGAGTACAATTGGAGTATAGGCAGAAAGGCTATGCGCTACATCTTCGAAAAGAGACCAGAAGTTGCCGACAAGGGTGGTATGGCGTATGTTCGCGCTCAACACGAGAAGAACGCCTCGGTGCGTCCAAAAGGTGCATTGCATTGGAATATGACCGAAAACCACGACTTTGCAACCGATGATTTCGAAAACCGCCAAGAGAAGCGACTCGGAAATGCTTGTTGCGAGGTGCAGTTGGCGTTTATGTTCGCTATCGATGGCGTTCCGTTCCTCTTCAACGGTCAGGAGATTGCCCACGACAAGCGAGTTTCGTTGTTTGGTCACAAGGATTGTTGGATCGACTGGAAGAGCGATGGCGAGAGCGCAGTGGCGCAGGATAGAACAGCCAAAATCAAGGCTTGGGCAAAGATGCGTAAGGAGCAGAAGGCTCTCACTCACGGAAAGACCGAGTGGATTGATAATAACTATCCGGTCGAAGTCCTCTCATTCAGAAGAACTTACGAGGACTGCGCCGATGTGTTGTTTGTCGGAAATTTCTCCGACAAGGAGTTGAATGTGAAACTTGCTGACGGCACCAAGTGCAGACTTGCACCTTGGGGTTATATATTTGAGTCTAAAAAATAGAGATAAATAGCGCAGTTTCACTATCTTTGCAGTGTGAATAGAATAAGATAAATTATTAAAATATACAATTATGAATAAAATCGGTATCGCTTGCGACCATGCAGGCTACGACATGAAGGAGTTTTTAACAGGTTACCTTTCGGCAAAGGGTTTCGAGGTCTTTGATTTTGGTTGTCACTCGGAGGAGAGTTGCGACTATCCCGACTATGCCCACCCAATGGCAGAGGCTCTCGAAAATGGGGAGTTTCCGCGTGCGGTAGGTATTTGCGGCTCGGGTGAGGGTATGGCAATAACCCTGAACAAACACGCCAAGGTGCGTGCTTCGCTTGTATGGCTTCCCGAGATAGCGAAACTTACTCGCCAGCACAACGACAGCAATGTTTTGGTATTGCCTGCACGCTTTATCTCGAACGAGGAGGCTGTGGCAATTCTCGATGCATGGCTCAACACCGAGTTTGAGGGTGGTCGTCACGAGTGCCGAGTTGCGAAAATTGCAAAATAGACCAAAACTTTCGATTTTATCTCCGACCTTGCTATTCAATACAAGGTGACCAATGCGCAGGGTACAGATATGGCTTCGGGGGCTGTGGTCTCCTATACACTTACCGCGATAGATACCTCATCGTTTGTTGCAGGCGAGGAGTATACATTCCCGTTCGCTTCGGGCGGAGAGCCCTATAAATTGACTGTGGTATTCTAATCGAGCAACACAAGAAGAGCCAATGGCTAACAACAGAAAAGGTCGGCGTGGTTACCGACCTTTTTCGTTGTTAATAGTGTCAATTAAATTTTCGTCTCCACCGGTCCGGCGTAGATGCCGAGATAGACCTTGCGGGCAGCCTTGATGTCGAGACCATACTCCATAAATCGAGCCTCGGCGTATGCCATACGACCCTTGAACGCCTTGACTGCGGCAGGGGTGTAGTGCTCGGCATACTGCTTGCTGCGGTGAAGAATATCGTATGCTATATAGTTGGTATCGTGCAACTTATAGTTCTTGTAGATACGGTTGTCGATAATCTCTTTCAACATCTTGTAAGCCTCCGACTTTGGCAACTTGCCACACTCCTCCAACTCCTCGCGGGTGATAGGCTCACAGATGGTGATATTGACATCTCCCTTCGGCATACGAATACCATAGAGAATACTGTTTACATCCTCGTTGTCGCGCTTGCGATATGTGCCACCCATCTGAGTTACGGTTGTTTCGATAGCCTTCATTATATCGCACGGTTCGTATTGGTACGAAATGGCAATTGGAGCGATGCTCAACTCGCTGAAATTCTCGACAAAGTCGCTCGGACCACTGAGGCTCACCATCTTCAACACGCCTTGGTCGGTGGCATCGATGCCGTCCTTGGTGCGACCATTGCGCTGTGCAATCCACATTGACTTACCCTGCGAAATATACCAACGGATATACTCGGCAAGGTGCATCGAGTTTTGCAGGAACTCACGAGGCGATATGTCGTCAGTCTTGCGAATTACGCGCACGGCACGGTTGATACGACAGATGTCGATAATAAACTGCGAACGCAATAGGTTGTCGCCCAATGTAGTAGCCGTTGTAGGCAATCCATTGGTGTAGAGTGCATACTGCAACAAGAATGAGTCGAGTGTAATGTCGCGGTGATTCGAGATATAGAGATAGCCCTTGCCCTTCTCGATATGCTCAACGCCCGAAGAGGTAAAGTTGTTGATGGTAGCCTCGATGATACGCTTGATGATGCTGAACATCACGCGCTGCTGCATCTGGTCCACAGTTTTGCAAGTGCGCACAACCTCGCGTATTCGCTCCATATCAGCCTCTGGGAAGGCGAAATTTACCGCCGGAATAAAAAATGGATCGTTTACGATTCGCTCCAATGCTGCTGGAATCTCGTCATCATTGTAGGGGCGAATGTCGCTATACAAATCTTCCTTCATAATCTCCGTTTATACGAATGTTTTTACAAAGATAAGCAAAATTTCCCGAATAGACAAATTTGCGCAAAGAATGTTGATGCGACTCCCGAGATGGGTATTTCATATTTTGCATATATTCGAAAAATATGCGAATGAATATGTAAAATGAGTGATAAAAAAATAAGTCATTTTTTTGACATTTACAAAGTAAAGTATTACCTTTGCCCTCGCTATGTTGAAAAGAGATTTTAATTCACTATTAATCTGCCTGCTCCTCGCGTTTGTGATGGTGCCAAACTTTGTCTTTGCACAAGGCGGCAAGATCGTAACCGTGAGCGGTATTGTAACCTCTGCCGAGGATAAACTGCCGCTGATAGGAGTTGCTGTTGTTACCGAGAAGATGCAGGGTGTAACAACAATGCTTGATGGTACATACTCCATCAAGGTCGAGGCGGGTACAAAACTTTCATTTTCCTATTTGGGATATCGCTCGGTAGATTGGACTGTGCCGACCGGCAACGACAAGGTTACCTATAACCTCGTTATGCAGAGCGACACCGAATCTATCGATGATGTCGTGGTTATCGCATACGGTGTGCGTAAGAAGGGTACTGTTGCAGGCTCTGTCTCGGCAGTCGAGATGGAGAACATCACCGATACTCCGACCGCCGCATTCGATCAGGCATTGCAGGGACAGGTTGCAGGACTTTCGGTTATGTCCTCGACCGGAGAGCCAAGTGCCTCGGCGCAGTTGCTTATCCGTGGTGTGAACTCCATTAACTCGGGTACGGCTCCGCTCTATATCTTGGACGGAGTGCCAATCGAGAGCAGCGACTTCAACGCTATCAATCCTGCCGATATCGAGTCGATGTCGGTGTTGAAAGATGCGGCTTCGACCTCGATTTACGGTGCGCGTGCTGCGAATGGTGTTATCGTGATTACCACCAAGCGCGGTGCAAAGGCTGATCGTCCGAAAATCGACTATCGTATGCAACTCGGTTTCTCGCAGATTGCGGGTGACAACTGGGACTTGATGAATACCGAACAGCGTATCCAGTACGAGAAGGAGGTGGGCTTGACAGCGGGTCAGGACTACGACCTTTTGAGCAAGACCGATATCCGTTGGTTGGACGAGGTGTATAAGAAGGCGGCACTTTTGCAGAGTTACGAACTCGCTATCTCGGGGGCTGACGAAAAGACCTCGTACTATGTGTCGGGTGGCTACTACAATCAGGAGGGTACCGCTCTCGGCTCGGGCTTTGCCCGTTTCTCGTTCCGTGCCAACTTGGAGCGTAAGGCTGCCAAGTGGTTGAAGATTGGAACAAACACAATGTTCAACTACCAGCAGATTCAGCAGGCCGATGAGGGCTCTTACACCCTTGTAACCCCAATCTCGGCTGCGCGATTTATGTTGCCATACTACTCGCCATACAAGGCAGACGGCTCGTTGGCATCGATTAACGATGGCTCGTGGAAGGGTATCAAGGAGAATCCACTCGAATGGATTAAGAATAATCCGGTGAACTTCAAGAAGTATAAGTTGCTCTCGACATTCTTTGCCGAGGCTACACCTGTCGATGGACTGACACTGCGTTCGCAGTTGGCGGTGGACTACTCGCATACCACAGGCTTTGGCGTGTCGTATCCAAGTTATCTGCCAAATCAGGGACAGGGCTCTGCTTCGCGCTCTTCGACCGATGGCGGCTCATTGACGGTTACCAATACCGTGAACTACCGCTTCTCGAAGGGGCATAAGCACAACTTCAACTTCTTGGTTGGTCAGGAGGGTATATCCTATCACTACGAGGCATTCAGCCTTTTGGCGCAGGGACAGAACAACGACCTGCTTACAAATGTATCTTCGGCTACGCGCGTAACATCGTGGAGCGACACTACCGACTCGGACTATGGCTTCTTGTCATTCTTCGGTCGTGCCGAGTATAACTACGATAACCGCTACTTTGCCGAGGTTGCAGTGCGTGCCGATGGCTCTTCGCGATTTGGTCGCAACAATCGTTGGGCAGGCTTCTGGTCGTTGGGCTTTATGTGGAGTCTGCGCGATGAGGCATTTATGGAGTCTGCGCGCCGTTGGCTTACCCATGCGCAGGTATCCTTCTCGACAGGTACTTCGGGTAACTCCTCAATTCCGAACTATGAGCACTTGGCTCTCGTAGGCGGAGGGGCAGACTATGCAGGTGATGCAGGTATGGTGCTCTTGCAACCGGGTAACGAGTCGCTCTCGTGGGAGAAGCCATGGACCACAAACCTTGCACTTCACTTCGGATTCTGGCACCGCCTGACTGTCGATGCCGAGTTCTACTATAAGCGCACTACCGATATGTTGATGCAGGTGCCACTGCCGTACTCGACTTCGGGCTTCGGTTACAAGTGGGATAATGTCGGCGCGATGGTGAATAAGGGTGTCGAGGTAAATGTTACCGGTACGCTTATTCAGGCGAAGGACTTCTTGTGGACGGTAAATGCCAACTTCTCGTACAACCACAACCGCATTACCGAGTTGTATAACGGTGTGCAGGAGTATGAGTTGGCAAATACAAATACGAAACTCGTAGTGGGACACCCTCTCGGAGAGTTCTATATCAACCGCTACGCAGGTGTAAACCCTGCCAACGGAGATGCGTTGTGGTACACGAAAGATGGAAAAATCACCAACGAGTTGCGCGATGAGGACAAGGTGCTTGTCGGTAAGAGTTATATCGCCCCTTGGCAGGGTGGTTTCGGTACCGCTTTGTCGTGGAAGGGCATCGCTCTCAGCGCACAGTTTGCTTGGGTGGCAGACCGCTGGATGATTAACAATGACCGTTACTTCGATGAGTCGAATGGTCGCTTTATGTCCTACAACCAGTCGGCACGACTGCTCGACCGTTGGAAGAAGCCGGGTGATATCACCGACATTCCGCGTCACGGCGTATATACCGAGTTCGACAGCCGATTGTTGGAGGAC
>JAZRJD010000037.1:0-37480 GCA_045645625.1 Alistipes sp. | reverse complement strand
TTAGAGAGGTCGTTCAAAATTCTTAAAGGTCAAGGTCGCATCACCGAGATAAATGTTGCCGAGTCACTCAAAGAGATTCGTCGTGCGCTGATTGATGCCGATGTTAACTACAAGGTTGCCAAGCAGTTCACCGATGAGGTTAAGCAGAAGGCTCTCGGACAGAATGTCCTCACTGCCGTTTCGCCGGGCCAGATGATGACCAAGATTGTGCGCGATGAGTTGGCGCAGTTGATGGGTGGCGAGGCTACCGAGATTAAACTCGAAGGCAACCCTGCTGTAATTCTTATTGCAGGTTTGCAGGGCTCGGGTAAAACTACCTTCTCGGGTAAACTCGCATCGTTCATCAAGAGCAAGAAGGGTCGTCAGGTACTGCTCGTTGCGGGCGATGTCTATCGTCCTGCCGCTATCGACCAGTTGAAGATTTTGGGTGAGCAGATTGGCGTACCTGTATATACTGAGGAGGGCAACCAAAATCCTGTCGAGATTGCTGAGAATGCTATCAAGCACGCTCGCCAGCACAACTACAATGTTGTTATTGTCGATACCGCAGGTCGTTTGGCTGTCGATGAGGCGATGATGGAGGAGATTACCAAGATTAAGGCAACCGTAAATCCTTGCGAAACACTCTTCGTAGTCGATTCGATGACCGGTCAGGACGCCGTAAATACGGCTCGTGAGTTCAACGAGCGCCTCGACTTTGATGGCGTAGTCTTGACAAAGCTCGATGGTGACACTCGTGGTGGTGCTGCGATTTCGATTCGCTCGGTTGTTAATAAGCCGTTGAAGTTTATTTCGAGTGGCGAGAAGATGGACGCTTTGCAGGTCTTCCACCCTGAGCGTATGGCGGACCGTATCTTGGGTATGGGCGATGTTGTATCGCTCGTGGAGCGTGCGCAGCAGCAGTACGATGAGCAGGAGGCACGCCGCCTGACCAAGAAGGTGATGACAAACAAGTTCGATTTCAACGACTTCCTCTCGCAGATTGAGCAGGTGAAGAAGTTGGGCAACTTGAAGGATGTTGCCTCGATGATTCCGGGTATGGGCAAGATGTTGCGCGATGTGGAGATTGGCGATGATGTCTTCAAGCACACCGAAGCGATTATCGGCTCAATGACGCCATTGGAGCGCGAGAAACCGGAGATTTTGAATGCCCGCCGCCGTGAGCGTATCGCAAAGGGCTCGGGAACTACGATGGCAGAGGTTAATCGTCTGATTAAGCAGTTCGAGGATATGCGCAAGATGATGAAGATGGTCACTGGTGGCAAAATTAAGATGCCTCGCAATATGATGGGTATGATGAGAAGATAAGAAAAAGCAATATATTTACTACTTAATAATCACAACACTAAAAACTATTCAAAAATGAAAAAATCAATCTTAACCCTGATTTTATCAGCGGTAGCCTTAGCATTCTCAGACTTTGCTTTGGCGCAAAATGGAGTTCAACAAATTAGTATTACACCTGTACCTATGGAGTGTAAACTGTCAGTTTGCGACTATGTGCCATTAACCCAAATCACAATTTCAACTGATGATAAGGCTGCGATTGAATGGGCAAACAAGCATCTCGTTTTGTGGTATAAGAAATTCGCACCAAAGGTTAGCCAAAAGCCGTATGCAGGCAACTTCGCACACGATAGTGCATACTCTATCAATATCAATCGCAAGGGCGTAGAGATTTGCGCAAAGAATATAGTTGGTGTTCGCTACGCACTCTACTCATTGAGACAGATTGCTATATCCAACCGCAATACAAAAGAGGTTGAGCATTATATTGTACCAATTGGCTCAATCAACGACTATCCTGCTATGGAGTTTAGAGGTATGCACCTTTGCTGGTTTCCTGAAACACAAGAGTATGAGATTGAGAGAATGATTCGTATGGCGGCATACTACAAATTCAACTATGTAGTATTGGAGCCTTGGGGAACATATCAGAGCAAGGTTGCTCCATGGCTCAATTGGAAAAATCCTCCAATGACAAAGAGGGTTATCAAGCGATTGGTTGCTATGGCAAATGACCTCGGTGTAACGCTTATTCCACAGATGAATATCTTTGGACACGCATCTTATAGCCGAAGTATGTCGGGTAAACACTCTACTCTCGACCTCCGTCCTCAGTACCAACCATTGTTTGAGCCATCGGCAGGCTGGAACTGGTGTCTTTCAAATCCAGAGGCTAAAAAAGTTATTGCCGATTACATGGTGGAGTTGCTCGAAGACTTCGGCAATCCTAAATTCTTCCATATCGGTTGCGATGAGGCTCATAAGCCAAGTTGTCCTGAGTGCGCAAGTCAGCCATATTCAAAACTATTTGTTGAGCATCTCGAATTTGCACACAAGGTGTTGGCAGAGCATGGTGCAAGACCTATGATGTGGCAGGATATGCTTTTGAAGAAGGGCGATAAACGCTGGAAAGGCTACAAGGCTAACGGAACAACAGCGACAGCCAAAGCAGCAGAGACCCTACCAAAAGATATTATTATCTGTGATTGGTATTATGGAAATGCAAAAGAGAATTACCCATCATACTCCTACTTCCAATCGTTAGGATACAATGTTTTGGCTACTCCGTGGGACAATGTTTCTGGAATACTTGCAGAGGCTAAGGCTATTCAAAAAATCAACGCATTCGGAATGCTCGGTACAGTATGGAACCACTACTACGCAAAAAGCTTAGCTACAATTTATACAAACACCTCTCACTCCGCTTGGAATCCGGCTGCAAATAAGTATCAAAAGCAAGGATTTAGCATGTTCAAAACACACCTCAGACAGGTGTCGTGGGATATGAAAATAAAGAAGTACGAACATTTCGGCGTTAATCTATATCAGATTCCGGATAGAGTAATCGAGAAATAGTTTAACCATATTTGACACTAAAAAAGCACCTTTCAGGGTGCTTTTTTAGTGAGGAGTGAGTAACGAGGAGTGAGGAGTTGTTTTGGCTAAAAGCTAATAGCCCAGAAAATTAAAAGTCGTAGCCTTCGATATAGGCAGCATAGTCGCTCCAACCATCGGCAGCCTTATACGCCTCTACCGAATTGCGTGGCACATAAATTTTACAACCAACATTAACACTTTCATAACCATTTCCCGTATAAGCATTGTGCTTAAATACATCTTTTCCAAGGAGAGGTGGCGTTGTTGCTTTACAACAAACTGTTGTCAAGTTTGAGCAAGCATAAAATGCTTGTTCCTCAATAGAAATAACACTCTTTGGAATAACCACATTTAATAGAGTCTCACATTCATAAAATGTTAAATTTCTAATAACTGTAACCCCTTCCGGGATAGCAATATCCTCAATAGCACAGCCTCGAAATGCGATACTTCCAATAGAGATAATACTGTGGGGAATATTGATATCATTAAGTTTATGACAATACCCAAATGCCTCTGTACCAATCGAAGTGACGCTATCGGGAATTGTAACACTAACAAGATTGTTACAAGCTAAAAATGTTGCCCTTTCAATTGAGCTTACTTTCTCTGGAATGACTATATCTACAAGGTTTTCACAACCATAAAAAGATGCTTGACCTATAGATGTAACACTATTGGGAATCTTGATATTTATCAGTGAACTGCAATCATAAAAGGCAAAACCTTCAATCGAAATAAGTCTTACAAAATATTGCAACTCATCAAAAGAGGTTACAGCTGTTGTATAGTCGCCAAAAAAATGATAGGGTAAAGTTTTGACTTTTGATGCTTCCATATACGATAGTTCTCCATCGCCATTGAGGTCAAACTTCTCCACACAAACCTTTTTAACATTTGCATCAGCAAACTCAATAGGTGCACTCGAAGGCTGGTAGTTTTGAATAATCTCGAAACTCTGCAACACATCGCCACACTCACTAATAAGATTTATAGTAGCCGAACGAACGGGCATATCTTCGGGGTTTTCAGCAATGGTAAATGTAAGTGTTTCGGTGCGTAGCGTTGCACGAGTATCGGCAACCGCTATCCAACTTTGCGCTTCGGTAGGGATACTTACAACATAGTTAAGGTTGGTTTTAAGCGTAACTTTAAGTGTGCAAGCCTCCCAATCAACCTCGTAAGTATCAAGAATATCAGTCAAAATACCCTTATCGAAGTAGAGCGTTTTCATAGCCACACCACCAGCACCTGATGTTGCGAGCACAACAACCTTTCCCCTCTTAGAAATCTCATTCGGTGCGGTAACTTTAACCTTGCCTGCTGTGGTACTTTCGGCAATGACATCGGCGCTCCAACCACCATCGCCCCAAGCCTCAATAGTTGTTTGACTGTCGCCACCCGTAATGGTATAAGAGAGCTCTACGCTTGCGCCAGCTTTACAAGCGAGATTGTCGGCATTGTCGAATGTTATATCAAGTGCTTTAATCTGTTCAATAGCATCTTCCACTGCTGAAATACGCTCCTCGAGGGTGTTAAGTCGATTTTCCAATGCTGTTATTCGCTCGTTTACTATTGCAATTTCAGCTGCAATTTTTTCATCTATAACGCCATTATTATTAGTAATAGCCTCTGCAATGGCGGTTTGGTACGCTTCGGTTATTTCTGCTTTCGTAATGGCTATTTGTTCGGACAAAACCTCTATATCCTCCTTAAATATTGTGCCATCAACTTCTGCAAGAGCCTTCTTGATAACTTCAATCTTTGCATCAATCTCTGCGATGGTGTAATAGCCTGCAAGTTGCTCGTCAATCCATCCCTTCATAGATGCTTCACTTGTTGCAATGGCGGATTGGAGAGCCGTGGTGTAAGCCTCGGTAATCTCTGACTTGGCGGTAGCAATAGCCGAGGTGTAGGCAGCGGTTATCTCCTCTATTGCATCTTGCAAATCTGCCGAGAGGGTTGCGCTGGCGGTCTCAATATCCTTTGCAATCTTTTCGTTAATTCGAGTTTCAAGTGCGACAATGCTCTCGTTCAACCCTTCAATAGTTCCCTCAAGGGTAGCTATGGTAGTAACAACAGTGTTATATTGCTCCAAAGTTGCAAATGTAGCGGTAGCCCAATCTTCGGTAGCAGTCAATTCGGTATCGACATAGCTTTTAAGGTCTGAAATCTGCTTCTCTAAATCGGAATCTTTCGCTTTAAGGGTTTCGAGTACAGCTTTGATAGTTGTCAATTCGCTATTTACCGCCGTCTTAAACGACTCCAATTCAGCAAGAATAGCCGCTTTTTCAGTAGAGATTTTTTCCGATAATTCGTTTTTTACATTATCAATCTTAGAGTTTGTTTCAGTGAGTTTAGCCTCCAATTCCTCCGCCTTGGCTTCAAGAGTGGTAATATACCCGCCCAACTCTTTGTCTGTGCTATTGAGCAATAGAATGGAGTTGTTGATTGAGGTGATTTGCTGATTGATTGTTGCAATCTGCGTCTTCTCAATAGTATCAACTCGCCCTTCGAGAGCATCTAAGCGGTCGTTGATTTTGCTACACCCTGCGAAAATAAGTGTAGCGACTACAAAAGATAGAAGAAATTTCTTCATTTTAGTAATGTTTTTTTTGCCCACCAACCCCGAATGTGCGGTTAATATAAAAAAGAAAGCGTGGGGTTGAAGACTTATTTTAGGAAATCAGGTTCTGGAATACCTTCGAGATAAAATAAGCAACAACCTCACGCCTATACCCTATTGCAGGGTAAGGCGCAAGAAGATGTCCGCCCATTCTCTCTCTTGAATTTTCCAGATTCGATTTCCGAGAATAAACTTACACTTTTTGCGTAATTATGTATCGCAAAATTAGGAATTTATTTTCAAAATCGCAAAAAATCTCTCGTCTCTCGTCTCTCGTCTCTCGTCTTTTTATTATCTTTGCACGCAAAATATAAGTTAAAGATGCATAAAAGCGGTTTTGTAAATATCATCGGTAATCCGAATGTCGGCAAATCGACACTGATGAATGCCCTTGTGGGCGAAAAGTTGTCTATCATAACATCGAAGGCGCAGACCACACGCCATCGTATTATGGGTATCGTAAATGGCGATGACTTCCAAATTGTCTATTCCGATACGCCCGGAATTTTGAAGCCTGCATACAAATTGCAGGAGTCGATGATGAACTTCGTGCGAGGTGCGGTGAGCGATGCCGATGTGGTGTTGTATGTTACCGACACGGTCGAGGAGCAGTCGGAGCGCAATGCCGATATTATCGAAAAAATTGCCGTAAGTGCCGTGCCGACAATTGTGGTAATCAACAAGATAGACCTTACTACACAGGAAAAACTCGAAGGCATCGTAGCCGAATGGCACGAGCGACTTCCAGAGGCGGTGATTATCCCTGCATCAGCAAAGGAGCAGTTCAATATCGAGGCAATCTTCGGTGCTATCTTGGAGCGACTGCCCGAGGGCGAGCCATACTATCCAAAGGATACGCTTACTGATAAGACTTTGCGTTTCTTTGCCTCGGAGATTATTCGTGAGAAGATTTTAACAAATTACGACAAGGAGATACCCTACTGTTGTGAGATTGAGATTGACTCCTACAAAGAGGAGCCGACCATCGACCGCATCTCGGCGACGATTTATGTGTCGCGCAACTCGCAAAAGGGCATCGTAATTGGACACAAAGGCGAGCGACTCAAAAAGGTCGGGCAGCAGGCTCGTGCTGACATCGAAGCATTCCTTGGCAAGAAGGTGTTTTTGCAACTCTTTGTCAAAGTGAATGATGATTGGCGCAACAACGACCGCCAGTTGAGCCGTTTTGGATACAATGACATTTAGCCTATGCGCAAAATAGTAGTAACGATATTGTTTATACTCTGCGCCATGACTTCGGTTGTGGCGCAATACAATCGTGACTACTTCTTCTATATCGGTCGCCGACAGATGATGGACAACGACTTCAAAGAGGCGATACGCACTTTGAATGTTCTGCTGCGCTTCGATGAAAATGCCTACGAGGGCTACTTTCTGCGAGGAATTGCCAAATACAACCTCGATGATTTGCTCGGTGCGGAGGAGGATTTTACGAAGGCGATAGAGGAAAATCCCGTATTTACAACCGCCTTTACATACCGTGCCATAACCCGTTCGCGTTTAGGTAACTATGACGATGCACTTTCGGACTTCCGCGAGGCGATAGACCTGCGCCCCGACCTGCCAAACCCCTACTATTCACGAGGTGTAACACGCCTGCTAAATCAGCAATTCGAGGAGGCAATCGAGGATTTCGACAACTTTATCCGCTACGAGAAGAAGGTTGCCGATGCCTATATAAATCGTGGTGTCTGCCACCTCTACCTCAAAGACACAGTGCGAGCTTACGCCGATTTTGACCTCGGTATTCGCACCAACCGCGAGAGCCCTGCCGGTTACAACAGGCGCGGCGTACTGTTGATGCAGCAAAACCGCTTCGAGGAGGCGGAGCGCGACTTCGATATGGCGGTAAAGTGTGACTCTATGTTGGCGATGTCGTTCTTCAATCGTGCTTTGGTCTATAACGAAACCAATCGCCCGATGCAGTCGCTGTCCGACCTCGATCGCGTAATTCAGCTCGACTCGACAAGTTCGATAACATACTTCAATCGTGCTATAATCCGCAGTCGCATAGGCGATTACAACCGTGCACTCGAAGACTACAACAAGGTTGTACACTACTCGCCGAACAATGTTTTGGTCTACTACAACCGCGCAATACTCTACCAGCAGTTAGGCGAGATTGAGCGAGCCAAGAGCGACTACACCAAGGCGATAGAACTCTACCCCGACTTTGCAAATGCCTACCTTGGTCGCAGTTATTTGCGCTATCTGCTGCGTGACTACAAAGGCTCGCGTAGCGACAAGCAGATTGCCGAGCGCAAAATTGCGGAGTACAAGTCGCGCCTGAACGATACAACCTACTCCATCTACGCCGACACGACACGCCGTTTCGATAAGTTGTTGTCGTTCGAGAGCAAGTTGGCGGGCTCCTCGTTCGAGCGTATAACCTCGCGCCGTACGAACGATGAGAAGATGGCTCTGTTGCCACTCTTCAAATTTACATTTACGCAGGATTCGACCAAGCAGACAGCCACTATTCAGGCGTTCCACTCGCAACGAGCCGAAGATTTTATCGAGCGACTCGATAATCCGTTGTTGGCGATTTCGTGTCGCGAAAGCAGCCTTGCGCCCGATTCGCTTGTGGCTATAAATCACCGAATGAAGGGTAAAGTTCACTCCGCAACACCAACCTTCGAGCAGTTGTTCCAATTGGCGATTTCAGAGTCATTGGTTAAGCAATATACAAATGCTGTAAATACCTACACAGCAGCTATTCAGGCATCGCCAACTAATCCGTTCGTTTATCTCAATCGCGCCGCTACACAGGCGGAGATGATTGACTTTATATCCTCGATTGACAACGCCTATCAGCGCATATCCATCGAGTCGGACCCTGCACGACAACTGCACAACCGCCCTACTCGTACATACAACTACGATGAGGCGATTGCTGACCTGACAAAGGCAATAAAGCTCCATTCGGGATTTGCCTACGCCTACTACAATCGCGCAAATCTTTTGGCTCTGTCAGGCAAACTGCCAGAGGCATTCGAGGACTACACGAAGGCGATAGAGTTAAACCCTAACTTTGCTGAGGCGTACTACAATCGCGGTTTGATACAGATTTACATGAAGGATACCCGCAAGGGTTGCCTCGATATCTCAAAGGCGGGCGAGTTGGGCATTGAGGAGGCTTACGAGGTGCTCAAGCAATATACAAAACAGTAATATCGATTTACAAACATAATAAACTTAAACAATTATGACTCAAACAATTCAAAAGAAGTTAAACGACTATGCGTGGGCTCGTTGGGGTGCAATGGTACTCATTGCGCTGATGATGCTCTTTGCGCACATGTTCGTTGATGCAATCTCCCCATTGCAGGAGATTATTCAAAAGACACACGGCTGGACTCCCGATGTATTCGGCTCGTTTATGGGTTCGGAGTATCTGCTCAATGTTGTTGGTTTTCTGATTGTTGCAGGTATTATCCTCGACAAGATGGGCATTCGCTTTACGGGCGAGTTGTCGGCTACTATCATGTTCCTCGGAGCCTGCCTTAAACTCTACGCCGTAAGCGACCTGTTCGCAGGCTCTGCATTCGAGGCTTGGCTCAACTCGTGGTGGGTGGCAATGCCGGGTAGCGCAAAACTCGCATCGCTCGGATTTATGATTTTCGGCTGTGGCTGCGAGATGGCGGGTATCACCGCATCGAAGGCTCTTGCAAAGTGGTTCGAGGGCAAGGAGATGGCGCTCGCCATGGGCTTGGAGATGGCGCTCGCACGCGTGGGCGTATTCTTCATCTTTACCATTTCGCCACGATTGGCAGGTGAGGGCGCAGATGCTACTGTTGTTAAACCCGTAGCATTCTGCACAGCACTCCTGCTTATCGGTCTTATCTTCTTCACGATTTTCTGCCTTATGGACAAGAAGTTTGACAAGCAACTCGGCGCAGAGGCTTCGCAGGGCGAGAGCGAGGAGGAGTTCAAACTCTCCGATGTGGTAAATATCTTCAAGAGCAAGTTGTTCTGGATTGTAGCGATGTTGTGCGTGTTGTACTACTCGGCAATCTTCCCATTCCAGAAGTTTGCGGCTAATATGTTGCAGAGCAACCTCGGCGTGTCGGCAACTACGGCGGCGGATATCTTCCGTTGGTTCCCTATCGGTGCAGCCTGCATCACCCCACTCCTCGGTTGGTTTCTCGACAAGAAGGGTAAGGGCGCAACAATGCTTATCCTCGGCTCGTTGCTGATGATTATCTGCCACCTTACCTTTGCGTTGGTATTGCCTGCATATCCGAGCAAGGCGATAGCCTTTGCAGCGATTATCCTCTTGGGTATCTCGTTCTCGTTGGTACCTGCATCGCTTTGGCCTTCGGTGCCGAAGATTATGGATAAGCGATTCTTAGGTAGTGCCTACTCGTTGATTTTCTGGGTGCAGAACTTCGGTCTGAGTGGTACACCAATGCTTATTGGTTGGGCTTTGGAGAAGAGCAATCCGGGCGTTGCAGAGCAGATTGCCGCAGGCGTGGAGGGTGTTTCGTACAACTACACCCTGCCGATGTTGATTTTCGCATCGTTGGGCGGCTTGGCGTTGTTGTTCAGTCTTTGGTTGAAGGCTATGGATAAGCGCAACGGCTACGGCTTGGAGTTGCCGAATATCAAAGAGTAATCAAGTTGATACATAAAGAGATAAGGTGGAGTTTTGCTCCACCTTATTTCGTTTTATTATAGACCTCTACGAGTTTATCGCACATCGTAGCCCACGAGAAGCGTTTGCGCTCGGCTGGGAAATTCTCGGCAAAACGGGCAAGGGCATCTCCCTTATACAAGCGCGAAATCGCATCGGCAATGCTCTCTGCCGTAGACTCACAGACAAAACCAACCTTGCCATCAGGTACAATCTCGGGCAGACCGCCCACGCGCGTTACAACCATCGGCACGGAGAAGTTGTAGGCTATCTGCGTAACGCCACTCTGCGTAGCGGTGCGATATGGCAACACCAACGCATCTGCCACCGAGAAGTAGTAGCGCACATCGTCATCTTTTACAAATCCCTCGTGCAGCACTACCCTCTCGCCCAAGCGGTCGAGCAGAGGGCGATATTGCTCTTTATCGTTGTAAAACTCGCCTGCAACAAGCAGTCGCAAATCGCTATTCTCAACGCCCTCAAATGCCTCCAAAAGCAAATCCAAGCCCTTATAGTCGCGGATAAGACCGAAGAAGAGCAGATATCGTTTCTCGGCATCGAGTCCAAGTCGGCGACACGCCTCGTTGCGCTCAATCCTCTCGCCAAAGTTCTCGAACATCGGGTGTGGCGAGAAGATGGTAGGTGCGGAGGTGTAGGCTCGCAGTTCGCCACCAACCTGCTCCGACATATAGACAAAGCCATCTACCGCACCGAGGTAGTAGCGGTTGAAAGGTCTATCAACGAAATGGTGTTCGTGAGGCTCGACATTGTCGATTTGGCAGATGACCTTCGTTTTGCCGTTTCGGCGGGCGATGCGACAGATTGTGCCGAAGCAAGGCGCCATAAACGGAGTCCAATACTTCATCAAAATCATATCGGGAGCCTCACGGCGCAGTCGCTCGCCAAGTGCCACCCAATTCAGAGGGTTGCAGGTGTTTACGACACGCTCAATATGCAAATCGTGCGGTGCGGGGCTATCGACTAATTGACTCTTGCCGGGGAACAACAGCGAAGGGTATTGCAGCGAGAAGGTGTAGACCTTAACCTCATCTCCGCGACTCTGATATTCGCGTGCCATAGTCTCCATAATCGATGCCAAACCGCCACGATAAGGGTGCGCAGGACCAAGAATTACAATCTTCATACCAATCTCTGTTTTGTATCTGATTTACAAAGATAGGTAAAAAAGACGAGAGACGAAAGACGAAAGACGAAAGATTTTATAAAAAAGCGATTTAGGAGGTATAAAATTGTCATTGCGAAGGAGCAAAGCGACTGCGGCAATCTCCATTATTGTTATTAAAATTAAAAGTGGGAGATCGCCACGAGCCTAACGGCTCTCGCGATGACGATTTATTTTTTGCACTTTTCGAGATAAGTTGCTATATTTGTAACGCAGTCCTCGGATTGCAGACATATAGAAAGTGTTTTTCGAAGTCCTTATAAGAAAATGTGGAAGTTTTCAAAGGAAGAGGGCAGACGAGCAACACTCATTTCTTGTATATATGCTATTGGTATGTCTTGTACCGATATGTTGCTATATACAGGTGTGAGGCATTGTAGCGTTTATTCTTCCAAGGTCATTCCACAACCTTCTTATAAATAAACGAAAAATCAACCTCACACTTTCTTTTTTATAGTAACCGCACATTCGGGGTTGGTGGGCAAAAAAATTTACTACTATGAAGAAATTTTTTCTTTTATTGGCAACGGTCGGAATGATTTTTACCGCTTGCGAGGCAGGTGGCGTACTCGATGAAGAGAACAATGGAAATTCAACTGAACAACCAGATAACGGCAATAATGGTGATAACGGAAATAGTGGGGAGATGATTCCGACCAATGAGATTTGGTACACCTCGACTGACGGAAATATTGTAACACCATACGCAACCGATGTTTTCGGCGCAAATATCGTGTCGAATACCTACGAGAATGGTAAAGGTGTAATCACCTTCGATGGCGATGTAACGCAGATTGGAAAAGTTGCATTTTGTTATTGCGAAACATTGAAAAGTATTACGATCCCCGATAGTGTTACTACGATTGGAGATGGTGCATTTGTCGATTGTATTTCCTTGGAAGCGTTCTACGGCAAATTTACTTCATTAGACAATCGTTGTCTTGTGATTAACAATACCTTGATTGCTTTTGCACTTGGCTGCGGTGTCACGGATTACACCATTTCTAATGGTATAACCGCAATTGGCGGTGGAGCTATGCGTAGTTGCTATTCAATCACTAACTTAACCATTACAGATACTGTTGTATCCATAGGAGAGGAGGCTATTTGTAATTGTACTTCATTGGAAACAATAAAATTATCAAATAATATTACCAAAATCGACGACTGGGCGTTTTTTAATTGCACCGCATTAAAAAGTATAAATATCCCAAATAGTATTACTACAATTGGAAATGGATTATTTGCCGAATGTAGTAGTCTAATAAGTATCACCATTCCTAATAGCGTTACTTCAATTGGAGAGCAGGCATTCTTAGGTTGCTCCTCTCTGACAACATTTTATGGAAAATTCGCCTCTGCAGATAATCGTTGTCTAATAATAGATGGAGTGTTAAACTCTTTTGCGCAATCAGGCTTAACTAAATATACTATTCCTAATGGCGTTACTTCGATTGGAGATTCTGCATTCAATAATTGCACCTCGCTAAAAAGTGTTATAATTCCAAATAGCGTTACTTCGATTGGACATTATGCATTCTATGAATGCACCTCGCTGACAAGCATAACTATCCCCGATAGCGTTACTTCGATTGGAAGTTATGCATTCTCTTATTGCGACTCGCTGACAAGTGTATATTGCAAGCCGGCAACTCCGCCAACTGCAAGTGCAGATTATTGGGGCGATTGGTACGCATTCCATGACAACCCTTCCGGCAGAAAGATTTATGTACCAACCGCTTCGGTAGATGCATACAAGTCGGCATCGTATTGGAGTAGCTATGCTAATTATATTGAGGGCTACGACTTCTAAACAGTAAATTAAACACTACGAATGTTTTATCGCCTCGCAACTTGTTCTGCGAGGCGATACCCTTAATTCTCAATTTTCAATTCTCAATTATCAATTTGGTTGTATAACTACTCCCCTTTCGATTTGTGCTTGCTATTGGCGATGGATTGCAGGGCAAGGTAGTGCGAGCCGTAGTCGAGGAGGTTTTGCCACTCGGTACGGAAGATGTCGAGGTGTTCCTCCTCTTCGACAGCCATATCCTGAAATATCTTGTGCGTAACCGAGTCATCTTCTGCTGCGCAGAGGCGCGAATACTCGTTGTAGTGGTCGATGGTGCTCTGCTCCAACTTCACAGCAAAATAGAACGCCTCGACTGGCTCATCAATCTGTCGTACTCGTTCCGAAGGGTTCATATCGACCTTGCCATTGAGGAATAAAATTCGCTCGGCAATATGCTCGATATGCTCCATCTCAGCAATCGAGATACGGCGCATCAGGCGTGCGAGGTGTTCGTAGCCAGCATCCTCGAAGATAGTGTGGAAATAGATATACTGCAAGGTTGTCGAAATCTCCTTGCCAAGTGCATCGTTCAGGCGCTCGATGCTCCGCTGATATTTAGAAGTCTGCTCCATAAAAATAAACTTTTACGAAGCAGACTACAGTTCAAGAATGGTGCCAAGCGTGGCGGTTACTCCTCCTCTACATATTCGAGGATATCGCCCGGCTGGCAGTTCAACTCGTGGCACAAGGCTTCGAGTGTCGAAAAACGCACTGCTCTACCCTTTCCGGTCTTAAAAATTGATAAGTTTGCCGGCGTTACACCAACCCTCTCCGACAACTCCGTAAGTGACATCTTTCGCCGCGCCATAACCACATCGAGTTTAACCTTGATTCCCATCTTTTCTCCTATTTTTCTCATTAACCAAGCACGAAGATATGTAAAAAATCGCGTTCTACCAAATTCTACGCCCACTTTTTGTCACTTTCTGTCTATCCAACCTGCGGTCCTAAATGTCGAATTATTCGCTTTTTCGGGGCTTATGGTTGCAAATTATTTGCAAAAACTCTACCTTTGCTTAAACTTTTGACGAAAAACTATGGGACAGAAAGCAATTTATAATTTTGCAGTAACTACCGAAATTGTTGATTTTACGCTCCACGCAACCATCGAATCGCTCTGCTCGAACATATTGAGCGTAGCAGGAGTCGATGCCCGCAAGAACGGTATCAGTGCTGATACTCTGATGGATCAGGGTCGCTCGTGGGTGCTTTCGCGCTTGGCGGTGGAGTTCGACCGTATGCCGGAGCAGTTTGAAGAGTTCGATATCCACACTTGGGTCAATCGCCACGAGTCGCGACTCCTCTCTACCCGTAATTTCGACCTTTTCGACAAGCAGGGCGTGCAGTTTGGTCGCGCTGTGTCGCAGTGGTGTGTGATAGACTTCAATCGCCGTATGCCCGTGTCGCTCGAAGAGGTCGAGGGTTTGTTCGACCCCGACTACTACTGCGATGCGCCATCGCCTTGCGAAGGTCCGCGAAAGGTGCGTGGCATTGAGCCAACCATTGTGCGCCGTCACGAGGTGCGTTATAGCGATATCGACTTCAATCGCCATGTAAACACAATGCGCTATATCCGTATGATGCTCAATACCCTACCGATTGAGTATCTGACCGATAATCGCCCGATGCGCCTCGATATACACTTTGCGAAGGAGTGCAAACTCGGCGAGGTGCTGACCATCGGCTACGAACAGCGAGAGAATCTCTCGCTCTTCGAGATTCGCAATGACGAGGGCGCAGTCGCCTGCACCGCCGCAATTGAGTGGAGATAGAAAAAAGCACCCTTTTGAAGAAACCCCAAAAGTTTTTTGTCTAAACTTTTGGGGTCACTTCAAAATCTCGCTCTCAATTCTGCATTCTGATTTTCGATTTTACAGACCCCCTCCGCTACGCTCGTCCCCCTAACTTAGGGGGACAATACATTGTTTTATTTTTATATTCCGCCCCTAAGTTAGGGGAGGTGGCTGAAAGCCAGAGGGGTCTGCTAGTTTTCCGTTTTTAACTATTTCTCCGGGCGCATTATGACATAGGTCATATTGTTGTCCTTCAAAATCTTTGCTGCCAACGCCTTCAAATCATCGTAGGTCAGCTCCTCGACCGCCTTCTTGTACTCGGCGGTGTAGTTTACGCCGTGAGTATCACGCTCATCGAGCCAATCAATCCAGTTGCCATTCAACTGTACCTGATTCTCGTACTCCTTCAAAAGATACTTGCGAGTCTTCTCGACATCCTCCTTATTTGGTCCATCGTTGGCGATTGTCTTAATTTCATCAATTACAATCTGGCTCAACTCGTCAGCCATCTGCTCGTTGGTGTCGAACAGCACGATAAGTTGGTACGAAGGTGTGTAGTCTGCCTTTACGCGACCACCTACGCCTACGCTATAAGTACCACCCTTCTCCTCGCGAATAGAGATAGTATAGCGGCTGCGGAGCACATTTGCGAGAACATTCATCGCCACGCGATTCTTCATTGTATAGTCGATATCGCCCGTGTAGATACGTGTTACGCCAACCTTTGGTTGCTGCATCTTTGCCTTAAAGTCGTTCACAACCTCGCCCTTAACGGTGCGCACGCCATCATCAACCTTCTTCGCCAACTTCTTCGATACAGGGAGTGAGCCGAGATACTTCTCAACGAGTGGCTTCAACGCCTCGACATCGACATTACCCACGATATAGGTGGTGAAGTTCGCCGCATTCGAGTACAACGCCTTATATGCTGGCTCCAACAACTCGAACTGCACCTTTTCGAGGAGTGCAGGGGTTACCTGCTGACGGCGGAAGTGGTTGCCGTAGAGGGTCTTCTCGCGCTCAACCATCGAAACATAGTCAGGGTTAGTCTGCAAGTTCTCGACATAAGGCTTCAACTGCGCCATTGCAACATCGTAGTCCTCCTTCGAGAAGCGAGGGTCGGTGAACTGCAAGTAGATAAGTTGCATAAGGGTTTCGAGGTCCTTTGGTGATGCCGCACCCACAACATGCGACTCGTAGTCGCTTGGCTCAACATGGAGGCTTACGCTCTTGCCTGAGAGTTGTTTGCGAAGGTCGGTAACCGAGAACTTCGATACACCCATACGGCTCATAAATGTTGGAAGGAATGCCGAAGGCCAATACAACTCATCGCTCAACGATGACTGTCCGAAGTGGGCCACCATCGACACCTGCACCTCGTCAGCCTTGAACTTCGTAGGCTTAACAACCACCTTCAAACCATTTTTGAGAGTCCATTCGGTAGTGCCAAACTCCTCGCTCTTAACATCCTTCTTAACCTTCGAGCCCTTCAACTTCTTGTCAGGCGAGATAAGCGGCTCCTTAACTGTGTTGTCGGCGTATGGTGCGATTGTCGCAGCCTTAACCTTTGCCAATACCTCAGCAAACTGCGCCTCGGTAGGATTTACCAAGCCCTCACGCTTTGGAGCCTGTGCAATCAACACCTGATTGTGGTCGGTTATATACTGCGATGCAACTTGGTTAATCATCGGCAACTGCAAGTTCACGATAATTGTGCTGTCGAGTTTCCACTCGGTTTCGGCATCGGGCATTGCTGCATTCTTGCGGAACGCATTCAGGTAGCGGCGTACATACTGACCATTTTGACGGTCGTTGCGGTTGTTGTATGCCACCTCCTGCATCTTCATTACACTCTGCTTTGCGCGCTCCAACTCGCCCTCTGTAAAGCCGTGGCGGCGGATACGCTCCAACTCGGTGTAGGCAGCCTCGAAGCCTTCGAGGAGTTTGCCGTCTTGTGTCTTTACATCAACACCTGCGCACTCCAAAGTTGGGCAGATGCCGATGCTACCATTCATAAAGCGTGCGCCGGTAAATGGAGCATTAGGCTTCATTGCAATCTCCTGCAAGCGGTCGTTTGCCATCTCGCTCATCAAAGCATCGATAAGTGCCAACTGCTCGGCAACTACGGTGTTATTCAACTCCTTAGGCAGAGCCTCGCGCTTAATAAAGAGCGATGCGCTAGTCTCGGTCATCTCCGGATCCTCCATTACAGAGATTATAGGCTCCTGATTGTCTGGCACCACGATAACCTCCTTCTGTGCGGCATCTGCCGGCGATGCAGGGATATCCGACATCAACTTGTGCAACTTAGCCTCGACCTCATCGACATTGATATCGCCCACAACAACTACCGCCTGCAACTCAGGACGATACCACTTTTTGTAGTAGTTTTCGAGCGACAAGTGGTCAAACGATTTAAGACCATCGAGGTGACCGATAAGGTTGCGGTGCTCATAGCGAGTACCCTTGCCGAGAGCCTTCAACAACTGGATAGTTCCGCGCCACTGCGCACCATCGCGCATACGCAACTCCTCCATAATCACACCACGCTCCGCATCGACCTCCTTTGGCTGCAAAGCGATAAAGTGCGACCAGTCGTGCAAGATAAGGAGTGCCGAATCGACAATACCCGGGCGAATGGTCGGAACATCTTTCAAGAGATACTCGGTATAGTCCCACGATGTACCTGCGTTGAGATTAATGCCGAACTTAACGCCTATGGTTTCGAGGTACTCGATAAGCATCTTACCCGGCAAGTTCTTTGTGCCGTTGAATGCCATGTGTTCAAGGAAGTGAGCCAAACCTTGCTGGTCGTCCTCCTCCTGTATTGCACCTACATCGTGCGAGATGTAGAAGTCTGCCAAATTCTTCTGCTTGTCGTTGTGACGAAGGTAGTATTTCATACCATTCGGCAACTGTCCCACGCGAACAGCCTTATCCGCAGGGATTACCGGAATCTGTTGCGCTCCCGGCTGCGCAGCCACCGCAAAGCATACCAACAATGCGATGATAGATGTAAATAAATGTCTCATAATACTATCTTTTATTCTCTATTGTTTGCCAATATCTTTATAATACAACGCTCAAAACGCTGTTTTTATTGTTTTTGCGCCTCTACTCTACCGAAAATGCCATAAAATTTTCACATAGTAACACAATCTTGTACAAAAATACGAATTTATTTCGGTTTTTGTTGCATATAGAGGTGATTTTTACAAAAAAAAACACTGCGAATCTCTCGCAGTGCCCTATTCAAGGTTGTATAATTATAGTTACTCTATCGTATCGGTATCCTCAACAACCTGCTGTGGCAATAGGTAGGATTCCTCCGGAGTATTCTCTAAAATCCACACTGCCCAATCAGCCCAATCGTTCCACTTCTGCCACAACTCCGAGCCATCGTTAGCAGGTTTGCTCGCCTCGTAGGTAGCCTTCCAGTCGGCAACCGCTTGTGCGCGAGCCGCAGGATCAGGCGTTACAGGATAGACATAATGAGGGAAGTTGTTCTCTGCCCATCTGATAAGAGCACTCCACTCTGGCGCCGGCTCTTTTGGTTCAGTCTCAATCTGCATATCTTCGATACGATTGATAGCGATCTGATAGGTCGCCCAATCGCCTGAATTACCTACATAATCAGACTTCTGTGCATAGATTTGGAATATAGCCAACACATCACCAACCGATCCGTGCTTTGGCGCATATTTACCAGCAAAGCGCGAATAACCACTTGTACGAAGCATATATACTCCATGCTCGGAAGTGTATTTTGGTTGAGATTTGTAGGTAAGGCAGATACTACCATACAATGCCACATTGCTCATACTATACGCCAGATGATACCAAGGTTTATTAAGCGATACCTCGGCTGTGCCACCGGGAGTTGTAGGAAGCGAAGCCTGAATTCCGCTTGTACAAAGCCACGATGGATACAACTGCGCGAATTGTCCATTGGCGATAGTAGGATTCTGTACAATATTACCATTCTCATCGGGATAATCGACACCGGCATAATAGACCGTCAAATTCTTGAAACGAATCAGGCGACCGAGGAACTTCTCGGTATTTGAGCCATGAATTTTAGAGTAGGTATTTTTATCTACTACAAAGATATCTGCGCTCTCATCTGTTGCGCTCTCGGTCAATACATCTTTCTTGCCCGGGAATACATGCTGACGCACCTTGTTCTGGCTAACGATATTAGAGTTTGCATAGTACTTATAGGTACCATACGAGTTGTAACTCGATGTTGGAATATCACCCAACGACAACATCATGCGGAAGTTGCCGAGATACAAACCACGCAACTTGACATATACCCACATTGTTTCGCCTGTATCAAGGTTGCAAGGATAGTCCAAGTAGAGTCCGTTTGTGAGTTTCAACTCGATAGCGGCTGTACCATCGAATATATAGAGCGACTTGTAGATATTACCCTGCTCATCGTTCGATATAACCTTGCCCTTAATATAGTAATTGCCGGTTTCGTACCATTTTTCCTTCAACTCGAAAGGAGTACACTCCTTCTCGGGATTTGCTACAAAACGGATATACTTTGTATCGGCTTCGCTCTTGTTAAGTCCTGTATTGCTTATTGGACCGAACTTCTCCTTCAATTCTTCAATCGAGATAAGGGTCACGCCCGGGTTTACCAACTCGAAGGTCTCGTCCGTATAGATATACTCCGGCTCCGGCATCTCGAACTTATTGTAGCATGCGGTCAAAATCAAACCGAGCAGTGCTACCAAAATCATCTTATACTGTTTCATAATCTTCTTCTCTTTTCGGTTTGACATATTAGAAACGGAAATATACATTTACGAAGCATGTTGTACCAAGCATATAGAAGTACTTGGAGTCGAAATGCGTGTAGTAATTTGTGGAAGGATTAGTCTGTCCCGGCATCTTACCACGCACCTTACGCATACGCATTTGCTCGTAACCACCGGTCTTGATACCCTTGTTGTTGAGTATATTCTTAACTTCTGCGCTGAAACCGAGGGTGTACTTACGCTTTATATACCAGTTCTTACCGACACTTGCAGCCAAGGTGTAGGCACTACCCAACTCCTCTTCGGCACGCATCTTTGTCATCTGCTGTGCCGCCCAAATCTTCTGCGCAGTTGTGGCACTCTCCGACAAATAGACCTTCTTGTATGGAGCCACTGCATTCTCGGTACGATATGCAGGATTCATCGAGAGATACAACTTGTCGTAGTAGTTGAAGTTAATCGATGCAAACCAGTTCTTCGGACCACGGAAGTCGAGTCCTACATTGACAGCAAATTGCGGAGTACTCTCCACATAGTAACCCCTCCAATCCACCGTATCGGTCAGTTTTACCTCGTTGCTGTTATCCACGGTCTGCACGAAGTTAGGATTTGAAGTGTATCGGTAGTCGCCATAGTTCAAGGCACCCTGCAATGCCAAGCCGCCCCAAATTGGAACACGCAGTGCAACCTCGACACCCATATATCGCTTGTCGATATTGCTCATCGCAAAGTTGGTAAACGAAGCCTGTGTATCATCGTAGAACGAGATAACCTTCGAGCCGTTTGTCATCTCGGTAAAGTAACCCGCTACACGAGCCTGAACATACGGCAAATTGAGGTTGTAAACCAACTCTGCGCTATATGCCTGCTCCGGTGTCAAGCCCGGAGTTACGGTGTTTCGTGTACGAGGCGATACGAATGCCGAGTTGAAGGTCGGAGCATCTTGCACAGCACCCACATTCAAAGCCAAGTGGTGAGCCTGCGAGAAACGATACGAGAATGTAGCCTTTGCCTTGTAAGTGAGGAAATTCAGATGCTCGGAGTCGCCCTTCGAGTTGTTCACGAACAATCCTTTGCGCCACAAACCATGTCGCCACATTCCTGCATAGCCAATCTCTCCGCCGACATTCATCTCGAAGCCACCTGTGCGATACTGATACATCGCCCACAACTGCGCCTGACGAACATGCGCGTAGTAGTCATACGAGAACTTGTCACCCTCGCGAACTACGCGGGCATGACCGTGCTTGTTGTAGTAGTCGAGGTCGTTCTGATAGGCAATAGGATTGCTACCCATATCGCGCTCGGCAAACTTGTCGACATCTACCCAATAGTCGCCACCAAGCAGATCCTTCACCTTATCGTAGTACTCGGTACGATTTACACGAGCCTTGACACCTCCGTTCAACTTGTGGTTTGCACTGAAATCGTGCGAGATATTCGCCGCAAAGTTATAGTCGATTTGGTCGGTGTGACGCTCCTCAATCATATAGTTCGAGCGGTGTCCGTTGGCGTAGGTTGTAGTCGAGCCGTTCTTGTTGGAGTTTATCATATTGTCGAAGTCGATACGACCATTCCACACCGCACGAGCATCGGCTGCACCCTGCAAGTAGGAGTATATCTGGTCGCTGCTCGAAGCATTAAACAAACCCGGAACAGCAATACTTGGAGTACCTGCTTTGAGGGCAGTAGCCGCCTCTCCCAAGAGACCTCGTTCGAGAAGACCATTGAGGTTGCCAAGTACAAAACTGGTAAATCCCTTCTCATCGGTCAGAATCTGTGTTGTATAGTTCGATGGCAGGAATCGGTAGTAGTCAGGACGAGGGTCTGAGCCGTCCTTCCAAGTCAAAGCCGAATAGCCATTAAAGCCAAAACGCACCGATGTAGCAGCCGAGAAACGAGTCTTCTCGCTGATGTCGTAGTAGTAGTTCAACATCACGATAGGCTCGTGCGAACGGCGAACACGGGTATTGCGCAATTTGCCGTCTTGGTAACCCACATTTGGGTTGTAGAAGTTGCTGCCGAACATATCATAAGCCTCCTGTGTCGATGCCTGCTGTGCGCCACGCTGCTGCGGAGTACCGAGAATCATCAACGACAAACGGTGCTGCGGATTAAACTGCTTCTCTACCGCTGCAAAGTAGCCGTACGAGTTGTAGTAAACGCCATCAACATAGCCATTACCACCCTGACGAGTCGATACGGAGAAGGCGTACGACCAGCCGTTATCCATCATACCCGAAGCGTACGACAAAATAGCACGGAAGTTATACATTTGGTTACCTCCCGATACGCTTGCGCGGAAACCTTTGCGCATCTGCGAAGCACGCGCGTTAATGTTGGTAGTACCACCAAAACCGCCTACACCATAATCGGTCGCGGTCAAACCTGCTGTGCTCTCTTGGTTGCGGGTGGCATCGTTCATACCACTCCACAACGACCAAGGACCATAGCCTGTCAAAGCATCGTTGAAACGAATGCCATTGAGATATACATCGGAGTACTTCGAGTCGTAACCACGCACATTGAAGCGCATCTCGCTGAATCGGTACGATGCAATGTTGTTGTAGAGGTCTTTCGATGCCGAGAGTGACGATGGCAACGCCTGAGTATCCGATGCCGAGGAGTCGTTGTCGAACTCCGCAAAGATTGCATCGTCAAGCACCTCACCCTGCACCGCCTTTGGTGCAACGATTACGGCATTGATATCCTTTACGCCATTCTCGACCTTAACCACGATATCGAGACTCTCAAATTCAGGTGCAGTAAACGATAGTTTGTAGTCACCGGCAGGCACACCCTTCAACTCGAAGTAACCCTCATCGTTGGTTTGCGCCTTAAAGTCGGTACCCTCAATCGTTACCGCAGCATTTCCGACACCCTTTCTGTCTGCACGCGAAAGTACTCTACCCTTCAAACCACTCTCTTGCGCGAGAACGGTCGAAGCGAGCAATGTCATTGTTGCAATTAGTAAAATTTTCAGTTTCATACCTTTTATTTATATAGGATTATTTTGCGATGTAGATATATACCGGGAAGTGGTCGCTATATCCGTTCTGGAAGTTCGTGCCTACGAACGAACGCAGCGGATAGTTCTTGTACTGCCCCTCCTGCTGTATCATATATGGACGAATAAAGATATTACCGTAGTACTTCGCACCCTGCTTCTTCTGTACTTTGAGTTCGCCGGTCGAGCCTGTTGCTAAATTCTCCGACACCACAATATTGTCAAACAAGTTCCACGCATCGCGATAAGCCAAAGTTCCATATCCCGCCTTCAACATAGCATAGAATGGGTTGTACATATCGTTCGGCTGCAACTTTTTAGAATTACCCTTTGCGCCAAGTACATCGGTAACGCTTGCATCGGTTGCATCGTCGTTGAAGTCACCCATAATCACAACCTTCGTTGCAGGATTTGCAGTGCGTACCGAATCGCAGATATGCTTGCACTTTGCAGCCACAAAGTCACGAGAGTGCTGCGAACGCTCCTTACCGCCAAGACGCGATGGCCAGTGCGACACGATAAAGTAGAATGGCTCACCCTCGATTTTACCCCACATCGCTACAAGGTCGCGGGTGAGGAAGTTCGGCTGTCCCGGGAAGGAGATACGATGCGCCTCCGAGCCCTCCAACTCAAACTGATTTGGGCGATAGAAGAATGCGCAATCGACACCACGCCTATCGGGCGAGTCGTAATGCACGATGCGGTAGTTTGCCTTTGCCAACTTTGGAGTTGCGATCAAATCCTCCAATACGAGGCGATTTTCAATCTCCGACACGCCAATTACGGCAGGGAAATTCTTATCCTCCAACGCGATGTCGAACAATACGCGCGACATATTCGCCAACTTTTGGTTGTAGCGATAGGTTGTCCACTTGCGCGCACCCTCGGGGAGATACTCCTCATCGTTTTTGTTTGGGTCATTGATGGTGTCGAAGAGGTTTTCGAGGTTGTAGAAAACCACCTTGTGCGGCTTCTGCGCAAATGCCACGAGCATCGCACCAACCAAACAAATTGACAAAAATAGTTTTTTCATAGGTATATGGTTTTTAATTCTCAATTCTCAATTCTCAATTCTCAATTCTCAATTGTCATAGTCCCCAGTCTTTCAAGTTCTTCTGCGCCTTCACCTCATCTGCTATTTCAGGTGCAAGGTTGCGGAAGAACTTAAAGCCCGAACGCTCCTCAATCTCTGCTACCGACACCGCAGCACTGCTCAACGATGTATTCTCGCCAACCGAATTATTCTCAAACAAAAAGCCGATGCACATCAACTCCTCTGCCGACTTAATCTCCGAAATATGCTTTCTTGTATTGCCACTCTTGGTGCGCAACAACAACTTGTAGCAGTGCGATGGCACCGATATCGTGCGGTCAAATCTATTTATCGTGGTACTCTTCTCGAAGAGCGTTCCCACGACGACATAGAGCGTGTCGGCAACAACCTTCGTGCGCGCCTTATTTTCGAGCGTTGCCCACGAGCCACTATTGAAATCGTAGTCCTGCACCATAATGTTTGTTGCGTAGCAGGTCTGCGCATTGGTATTCCAAGTGTTGTAGCGGTCAGCCGATGGGAGCATGTGCCCGCGCGCATAACCATATCCGAAACCGTGTGTACCAACAATATCCACCTGCTTCGACTGCGGAATAATCGGGTTGGTGTAGGTGTTGTAGGTGTCGAGCCCACCGTTGTAGGTGCTGATAATCTCGTAGGCGGTGCTCCAATTTTCACTCGCTTTGTACTGCGTTACAGCATCATCAAATGCCCACGCATTGGTGCGACCTGCGGTAGTGCCTCCCACCTGATAGTCGCGCCCCGAAGTGTATATCGAGTGCGCAGGATATGCCACCCAGCGAGAGCACATCTTCTCGGTGTCGTAGCAAATCGAGTAGTTTCGCACGCGCGCGTTGTTGTCCAATGTCGTGTAGTAGGTCTTGTGAATCAGCGATACTCCCTCTTGGTACTCGGGCTGCTCCGCCCATGCATGGTCGTAGTCGGGATTTTTGGTCTTGGCAAGTTGCTGAATGGTGAAGGTCTTGGTGAAACCATCACTAAATGTTATGCGCGCTACGGCAACGCGCGGTGAGTCGCCCTTGTTTGCCGTAAATTGCAACGAAAACTCCTTGCCAACCTTGCCAACCTGCGATACCGCCGAGCAGAACTCCTTGCCCTCCAACACCTGCAACCCCCACGAAAATTTAGGGTTGCCGATGGTCACTCCCGACACCGTTATCGCATTGCTCGACACTATGGTGTAGTTTATCGAAGCCCTCGACTCGTATGGTGTCCAGTCGTCAGTAACAACACATGCAGTAAAAGAGAGTGTAAGCATCAACACAATCATGAGGTTGCGGTTGATGCTCTGCAAGGTTGAGAGTATGTATTTCAAATTTCTCAAAGTAGCATAAAAGGTTGTTAGTGGTAGTTAAAGGCTGTTAGGGGTTATTAGTGTTTACACCATCTCTAAATTCTCTAAATTCTCTAAATTCTCTAATCCCCTCTAATAACCGTTAAAAGTTTAGCGCATAGTACCCAAGGCAGGTAATCAGCCTGCCTTGGATTAAAATTATGCAGAGATTACTCTGCTACATACTTGTAGAGTTTTGGAAGGGTGTAGCCCGCCTGACCATTCTTATCCACATAACAACGGAAATAATTATTGCTATTGTTATAAAGAATGTAGGTAACATTCTCAATTGGAACTGAGTTATACATCTTCACTCCGCTCTCTGTATAATCAAAAGTCCAAGCATAAGCCGAAGCCGATGTTGCACACGAGTTCTTTGCATTCGAGAGATAGCTACCCGAAGGCAAGAGAATACTGTAATTGCTATCCAATGCTGCTACTGTAACAGCTGCATTGTTAAGGAGCTCAGAGGTTGCCACAATCTCACCATTAGAGATAGTAACAACTGATGTTGAAATAAGATCCTTACCACTAACTGCTCCGTGAGCATTATTGCCAAATACGATGAGATATTTACCGCTCCAATCAGCAGGTGCAGCAGTAACCTCTACAAACTTGCCTTCTGCAGGAGTACTTGGAGTCTCACCACCCTCTGGTTGTTCTGGAGTCTCTGGAGTCTCTGGAGTTGTTGGAGTTGAAGGAGTACCACCTACAATGTGAGCACCTACAACGATTGCACGACCACTTGAGCTATTATTTACCTTAGAGAATGAAGCGTCAGTTGCAAATTCAAATACCGTATTAGCAGTAACACCTGAAACCTCTACCGAATAGTAATCCTCATCAGTAACCGTCATTGTATACGGAGAGGAGTTTGTTGCGCCATCATTTGCCTTCAAAGTGAACTGGCCGAGAAGGTCAGTCGAGCCCTGCTTACGAACATACAAAGTTGCACTCTTACCCTTCCAAGCAACAGCATAGAACTCCAAAGTTACATCACCCTCTACGGCAACAGGCTGCGATGCGAAGTAACCGGATAGGCTACCTGTACCAATCTTGAAGCCACTCATTTTAGAGCCATTTGCTGTTCCGTCAGCAGTATAGTTTTGAGTCGAATCTACAAACGGAGCATCAGAGATAAAGTTATAGTCCCCTGGCACAACTGGAACATCAGTAGAACCCTTCTCGGCAACCTTCACATTCTTAACCTCCCAAGTACCAGCAGCCTCGGCTGTCGAAGTGTACTTGAAGCCAATCTGAATAGTCTTGCCTACATAAGCAGAGAGGTCAATATCACCCGACTCTACCCAATTCCAGCCATCGTTCTTGCCGTGCTGAGGAATTTCGAGTGCGGTCCATTCAGTTGCAGTAACCTCCTTTACATTAACTGTGAAGTACTCGGCAGGAGTACCTGCATTCAACATATTAACGAGGTGTGTAAATGTAAGTACAGGAGCCGTTGCGCCGGTCATATCGATTTTTGGAGATACCAACCAACTCTCTGCTGCATAAGCAGCACCATTGTAGGCACTACCCTTCATATACTTATTTGATGAGTCGTACGACCACACATAAGTTATACCCTCTGCAAGCGATACATTCTTAATAGAGAATGCACCCTGGCTTGTAGCGAAACTCTCTGCGTATGGATAAGCCTCTGGCAAAGAACCCAACTGCGAAACCTTAACTTTCTTCTCTACTCCATCAGCCGAAAGAGTAATCTCTCCATCGCGAACATCTCCATCATTAGCAGCAACGGTGTAGGTCAAAACATTTCCGCTAACCGAAGCAGCAGTTACAATCTGACCATCAGCCTCTGCACTAACCTCACCTGTTATATTCAAAGTCTGAATAGTAACGGTCTCATTCTCAACGCCGGCAGCAGGAACGCTGGTAATATCTTTGCAGTAGATAATCTTCTCTGTAGTCTCTACCGAGTATGGAAGAACATTCAAATAATTGTATGTACCAGTAACATAGCCCTTTACAACAACCTTTATGCCATCGTAAATTTCATAGTCAGCCACAGTTACATAGTATAATGAAGCCTGCTTACTTGCACCTTCAATCGATACATTAGCATACTGACCAATAACAACAGTACCCTCAAACTGCACCTCTGTGCAAACAGCATCTGCACCTACAAGCGCATCAACATCTGTTGCAGTAAGTACCTGAGGATTGTAGTCAACAGTATTGCCTGCCGAAACGACCTCTACGGTAGACTCACTTTTATCAATTTGCAACGCATTTGTTGAGTAACCCTTGTAATGGGCAGGTGTACCTGTGATAGTTACTTTGGTACCAACTACATAGTTATCATCAGGATTGCCATAGAGAACAACCGAGCCGGTAGCATCAGTTACGATAGATGCCTTGGAGCCGACAGCCGAAAGCACGCCCTGAATAGTTGCACTCTGGTCTGCTACCAATTCAGCGATAGGAGTAACAGCGGTACCAGTTGCATTCTGGCTGATGTTAAATGTAAGATTCTCATTCTCTTCGATAGTTGTACCCAAGCCTGGAACGGTAGTCTTCTTCGAGAAGTTTACGGTCAAGGCAACGATACGATCCTCGTGAGCAGGAACGGTGACAGTGAGAGTGGCATTGCCCTTGCCGCTCAATGGAGTAACTACGATGTCGCTGTGATCCTCAGGAATAGTTACATTCCATCTTCCATTGGTGGTAAGTTGAACTGTCTCGACAGTCTCCTCGCTCGACAATGCAACCATCGAAGTCGGATTCAATTCATAGGTGAGCGGATCGGCAGTTGCGCCATCACCCTCTTCATTAGGAGTACATCCCCCCCCCGCAAACAGCATACCTGCTGCTGCCACAAAAGCTAAAAATTTTCTTGCTTTCATAATTTTTTGTTTTTAGGTTGTTAAAAAAGGTTTGATTAATAATAAAAAATTTAAAAAATTTAAGTACCTGTTGTTTTTTCCTTACATTCTATCATTTATTGCAATTTCAATGCGAATATAAAACAATTTTTTCAAAATATGATGTGTTTTGAGAGTATTTTTTTTAACAAAAAATAGAAAATCGGAATTACATAGCTTAGTGTTGTAAAAAAATATCGTCATTCCGAAGGAGTGTAGCGACTATGGGAATCTTCCACTTGTTTTATTAATAACCATAAGGAAGATTGCCACGGCTTGTGCCAAGCCTCGCAATGACTCTCTTATTTATACCAGCAACAATAAACTATATAATTCCGATATATTTTAATACGAAACGATGAATTCCGATAAAAAACAATGTCATTGCGAGAGCCATTAGGCTCGTGGCAATCTTCCTTATGTTTTTTTAATAGATAGAGGCAGTTGTTTTTACGCACTACTCTTCGAGGAGATCCTTCCACTTTGGATTGGTCGCACCTATCAAATCATTCTTGCGTTGTCGCGACCAACTTTTGATCTGCTTCTCTCTCGCAATGGCTTGTTCTATTGTGCCGAACTCCTCAATATAAATAAGTTGCGAAAGATTGTATCGTGCAGAAAAACCTCCAAATGAATGATTCTTATGTTGTTGCATTCTCTGATGTATATTCGATGTTACACCGACATACAACACTGTATGCAGAGGGTTTGAGATGATATAGACACAAGGTTTTCTCATGTAAAGATAAAAAAACAGTCATTGCGAGAGCCGTCAGGCTCGTGGCAATCTTCCTTATGATTTTTAATCAGACAAGTGGAAGATTTCCGCAGTCGCTACGCTCCTTCGGAATGACGGTGTATTTAATTCTTAATTGAGTAATTGTTTTTCGATCTGCTCTACCTGCTGACGGAACATCTTTTCGGTATCCATCAGATTGGAGATTGTCTTGCACGAGTGCAAAACCGTAGCATGATTGCGACCGCCAATCGCTGCACCTATATTAGTAAGTGGCTGTTTGGTGTGCTTCTTCGCAAGGAACATCGCCAACTGTCGCGCAATAGCGACCTCGCGGGTGCGCTCCGATGAGTTCAAACGCTCACGATCGACATTCATCTCGGCACAAACAACCTCGATAATATGCTCGATGGTAATCTCCTTTTGGTACATCGAAACATAGACCTTCAACACCTCTTTTGCCAAGGCATTCGTGATGCGCTTATTCATAAATGTAGCGTTCGCCACAAGCGAAGAAATTGCGCCCTCTATCTCTCTGATATTTGCTGATATATGCTCTGCTAGGTAACAAACCACTTCATCTGGAATATCGGCGTTCATCTGGCGTGCCTTTGCGCGGATAATTTTAACCTTTGTCTCGTAGTCAGGAATGCGTATTTCTGCCGACAAGCCCCACTTGAAACGGGTGAGCAGTCGCTCCTCGATATCCTTCAACTCCACCGGCGGTTTATCCGAGATAAGCACCAACTGCTTGCCCGACATTTGGAGGTGGTTGAAGATATTGAAGAAGGCATTTTGCGTGCCCGGCTTACCCGACAACTCCTGAATATCGTCAAGAATCAAGACATCGACCGCTTGATAGTAGTGGATAAAGTTCGGAACATCGTGGTTGAGCGTTGCCGCCTGGAATTGGGCTTGAAATTTGCTCATCGCAACATATAACACCTGTAACTCCGGAAAACGCTGACGCACTTCGTTACCGATGGCGTGTGCGACATGGGTTTTGCCCAAACCCGAATCTCCGTAGATATAGAGCGGGTTGAAAGGGGTGTGATTGCCCGGATTTACCGACACCGACATAGCCGCCGAACGCACCAAACGATTGCACTCTCCCTCGATAAAATTGTCGAAAGTGTAATTTTTATTGAGTTGCGGCTCAATTCTTAGGCGATTTATGCCCGGAATTACAAAAGGATTTCGTATATTTGAGGTGTCGGTTTGCTGACTAAAAGTATGCTCGGTAGCTGTGGCATCACTTTCGCTCGGTACCGCAATAGGGTGATTGTTCTTTGGAATAGCATAGAAGAGGCGAGTATCGCGACCAAACAACTGCGCGATAATCGGTTTCAGTACCTGACTATAATTATCCTCAATAGTTCTTGCAAAGTCGCGATCCGGCACCTTGATACGGAGTCTCTCGCCATCGAACTCCAATGGCTCGATAGGAAGAAACCACTTGGCAAACTCTTCTGCCGAGGTTTTCGTCTTTATTTCACTGAGGCAACTTTGCCACGCATCGCTATATGTCGCAGTACTTGCAAGCATAAATAGTTGAGTATAAATAGTTTGAGTTTGTTAGTCGTGCCAAATCGCACGACCCGTGTGGTTTGACATTGCAAAGGTGGAAATAAAATTGTGGAAAAAAAAATGTCGCAACTATTGTTTATTAAATTTTATTTCTTATGGAGAAGAAAAATTATTTTGACTTAAAAATTTAACTCGCTGATTTACTATTATTAGAAATAATTTTATTATATTTGCAGGGAATAAAAAACAGATAATTTTTTCAAAAAACATAAACAAATCTTATAAAAGTAGAGTTATGGATAACTTACAACAATTAGTGATGTCGAAGGCTCAAAAGTGGCTTGGTCCCGAGTTCGATGAGATAACTCGTAAAGAGGTCCAAAATCTAATTGACAACGATCCTAATGGTCTTGTTGAGAGTTTCTACAAGGATTTAGAGTTCGGCACAGGTGGCTTACGCGGAATTATGGGCGTAGGTACCAACCGTATGAACAACTACACGGTAGGATTTGCAACACAAGGTTTGGCAAACTACCTGAAAATCAACTTCCCGGGCGAGGAGATTCGCGTGGCTATTGCACACGACTCGCGCAATAACTCGCGCACATTTGCCGAGCATGTTGCCGACATTTTCGCATCGAACGGCTTTAAGGTGTTCTTGTTTGACGAGTTGCGCCCTACTCCAGAACTCTCATTCGCCATTCGCGAATTGCACTGCCAGTCGGGCGTTATGGTTACCGCATCGCACAACCCGAAGGAGTACAACGGCTACAAGGCGTATTGGAGTGACGGCTCACAGGTTACCGCTCCGCACGACACCAATATAATCAAGGAGGTAGAGAAGATTACCGAGGTATCGCAGGTGTTGACAGGCAAGAACGCCGAGAATATCACTATTCTTGACGAGAAGTTTGACGAGAAGTATCTCGCCAAAATTAAGGAGTTGCAACTCTCGGCAGATAGCGTTGCACGCTACCACGATATGAAGATTATCTATACCCCACTCCACGGTGCAGGTGTTCGTCTTACCCCTGCTTCGCTCAAAAACTTCGGATTTACCAATGTTATATCCGTACCGGAGCAGACTGTACTCGATGGCAACTTCCCTACCGTAGCATCTCCAAATCCGGAGAATCGTCCTACGATGAAGATGGCTATCGACCTTGCCGAGAAGGAGAATGCCGACCTTGCAATGGCGACAGACCCTGACTCGGACCGTCTTGGCTTGGCATTGCGCAACTCGAAGGGCGAGTATGTACTGTTAAACGGAAACCAGACTCTCGTGCTCTTGATGTGCTACCAACTTACCCGTTGGGTAGAACTTGGTCGCATCAAAGATGGCGACTATGTCGTTAAGACCATCGTAACCTCGATGATGCCTGATGCTGTGGCAGAGGCGTATGGCGTGAAGTGCTACAACTGTTTGACAGGCTTTAAGTATATCGCAAAGATTATTCGCGAGAACGAGGGCAAGGCACAGTACATCGGTGGCGGTGAGGAGTCATTCGGCTACCTCGCAGGCGACTATGTACGCGACAAGGACGGTGTTTCGGCTTGCTCGTTGGCTGCTGAGGCTGCCGCTTGGTGTCGCGACACAAAGGGAGTAACGCTCTACGAGTGGTTGCAGGACCTCTATGTTAAGTTCGGTTTCTATCGCGAGGGACTCGTAAATGTTGTTCGCGAGGGCAAGGACGGCGCAGAGCAGATTCAGAATATGATGGTTGAGTACCGTGCAAATCCTCCGCAGGAGATTCTCGGTTCGAAGGTGGTGCAGGTCTACGACTACAAGACTTTGGAGTTGAAGAACACCGTTACGGGTGAGGTTTGCCCTATCCCTGAGATTGAGGACAAGAGCAATGTATTGCAGTGGATAACCGAGGACGGTACAAGAGTATCTGTTCGCCCTTCGGGCACAGAGCCAAAGATCAAGTTTTACTTCGGTGTGAAGGCACAGTTGCCTTCGGTCGAGGAGTTCGACAAGGTCGAGGCAGAACTCGATGCTAAAATTGAGGCTATCAAGGTAGAACTCAAACTTGTTTAATGAAGATCATACATTTTTATATATATAGTTAATATGACAACGAAGGAACGCATTGCAAAGGCCTTGGCTATTGCTACTGACACCAAGGTCTTCGAGATGGACAGCAACATTTTACACCTTGCGCCATCAATTTTCAAGGAGCATTTCGGAGATGCTCGAGCTATTGTTATTGCAGATAAGAACACTTGGCGCGTAGCCGGTGAGGAGGTGTACAACCACCTTGTAAAGGCGGGTATCGACACCGTATCTCACATTATTCAGCAAGATGAGTTTCATGCCGAGTGGTGCTATGTTATGGAGGTCGAGGAGGCAGCCAAGGAGGCAGGAGCCATTATGGTTTCGGTAGGCTCGGGCGTTATCAATGACCTCTGTAAGTTGGCTTCGCACCACCTCAAACAGCAGTACCTCACCATTCCGACAGCGGCATCGGTTGACGGCTACTCATCATTTGGTGCATCGATTAGTTACGAGGGATTGAAGCAGACCTTTGACTGCCCTGCCCCACTCGCTATTCTTGCAGATGTTGATGTTATCGCCACCGCTCCGAAAGAGATGACCGCAGCAGGTTATGCCGACCTCGCAGCGAAGATTCCTTGTGGCGGAGAGTGGATGATTGCCGATATTATGGGTGTAGAGCCACTTATTCCAGAGGCTTGGCATGTATTGCAAGATGTGCTCGATGACCAACTCGCAAATCCAGAGGGCGTTGCAGCGTGCGACAAAGATGCTATCGCTGCGCTCTTCGAGGGATTGACTTTGAGTGGCTTCGCTATGCAGGCTGCTCGTTCGAGCCGTCCGGCATCGTGCGCAGACCACCTTTTCAGCCACTACCTCGATATGACTCACCACACCTTCAACGGCAAGTTGCAGTCGCACGGATTTCAGGTGGCTATCGGAACGCTCACGATGTGTGCATTCTTCGATGCCTTCCTCGAAATGGATTTGCGCAACATCGATGTTGAGAAGTGCGTAGAGGCGTGGCCTTCGCTCGAAGAGGAGCAGCAGCGCGCACTCGAAATCTTCAAGGATTTCGTATCGCCAAAGTTGGGCTACGACCAAATTACTATCAAGTACAACGACAAGGAGACTGTGCGTGAGCAGTTGAACACCATCAAGAAGCATTGGCCTCTGTTGAAGGCTCAGTATCGCAAGCAGGTATATCCATTCGAGAAGATGCAGGAGTGCTTCCGCAAGGTCGGCGCACCAGCAGATCCAGCAGATATCGGCGTAACTCGTCAGCAGTTGAAGGACATGTTGCCATTCGTGCAGTTGATGCGCTGGCGTATGAATATGTTTGACTTGGCTCATCGTGGCGGCTTCTACGATGAGTTGGTCGAGAAGGTATTTGGTAAGGGCGGTCGCTGGGAGATTGCGTAACGCTCTACAATACAATGATAAAGGCTGTCGTTTCGTGCGACAGCCTTTTCTGTTATAATTTTGCGAGTATTCGTTTGATTACCGGAATTTTCAAAATGGGCAATAATGCGTGTGCCGGAAGCAACCAGCAAGCACCAACGGCAACCTTTGTGAACAACCCCGGAATGGCGATGCGACAACCGCGCTCCAAGGCGCGAATACCAGCCTTTGCCAAACTCTCCGCCGTCATCATCACACCGAAGGCACGCAACCACTTACGATGCTTCTCATCAAGCGTGTAGAGTGGTGTATCCACCGCACCCGGAAAGACCGTAGTAACCGTTACGCCGTATGGGCGGAACTCATACCACAGAGACTGCGCAAAACTCTTCAAATAGGCCTTTGTTGCGGCGTAGTACGACACCGTAATATAGGGAGTCCAAGCGGTCATTGACGACATTATCAGAATGCACCCCTCTCCCCTACTGCACATATCCTCACCAAAGAGGCGGCACAACTTCGCAGGAGTTACGCAGTGGAGATTTGTGATAAAATCAGCCATCGAAGGCTTAGTATGAAGAAACATTCCGAATTGTAAAATTCCAGCATTACTCACAAGTGTCGAAACCTCGATTTCGCGCTCCCTACACCACTCATAAATCTGTTCGGCAGAGTCTGCTTTCGAGAGGTCGGCATATAGCGCAACCACCTCTACTCCAAAGCGTTGCTTCAAATCGGCAGCAACCTCCTCGTTGCGCTCCTTTTGGTTGCTCACAACGATAATATTCTCGCCTTTGGCAGCGAATTGCTCGGCATAGCAAAGTCCTATTCCCGATGATGCACCTGTGATTAAAGTAAATTTCATAGCGCAAAAGTATCTATTTTTCGGCAAATTCGCTCGCAATTCGCCAAATTTTTAATACTTTCGCACCCGAAAAACAAAAAATAGACGAGAGACGAAAGACGAGAGATGAAAGTGATATAAAAAAATAAATTTCCTTTAATTCTCAATTTTCAATTCTCAATTCTCAATTTAAGAACGAAGTGATTATGATTGGAAGAGGACTCTCCGCAGTAGGACTTTTGATATGCTCAAACTTGTTTATGACCTTGGCGTGGTACGGACAAGTAATGTTCAAGAGCAAATTTGAGCGCATAGGCTTGGTGGCCGTGATTTTCATCAGTTGGTTAGTGGCATTTTTCGAGTATTGCTTTATGGTACCCGCAAACCGCTTGGGCAGTATGGAGTATGGCGGCCCATTCTCGATTTGGGAACTCAAAGTTATTCAGGAGGTTGTATCGCTTACGGTCTTTGCGGTTATCGTGCAACTGATAATGAAAAACGAAGCCCTCCGCTGGAACCATATCGCAGGCTTCGCCTGCCTGGTCCTGGCGGTGTTCTTTATATTCAAAAAGTGAGTAGTGAGTAGTTTTGATTACTATCGGCTGTTTTAGGAGTTCATAGGAGTCGGGCTACGCCCTTGATAGGGATTCTGGGGATAATAGGGATAATAGTTTTGCTATTATCTCTATTTTACTTTTACCCTACAACCACTATTGCCTCTATCTCCCCCATCAAAAACAACCCTCCGCAGTTTTTTTCTGCGGAGGGTTTTATCAAAAGTTTTCCGTTTTATTCCTCCCCTAAGTTAGGGGAGGTGCCCATTAGGGCGGTGGGGTCTGTCAGTTTTCCGTTTTCACCTTTAATCCCTCTACGAGGGCTTTTCCTCCTCGCGGCTCGGCAAAGTGCAAACGAGTTTGCCCTCTGCTCTCGCTCCGCAGCGTCGGTTCCGTTTTCCGTTTAGAAGTCGTAGCCCTCAATAGACGAAGCGTAGTTGCTCCAACCCGATGCCGACTTATATGCGCTTACCGAATTGCGAGGCACATAAATCTTTCTGCCCGAAGCGTTGCTGTTGAACATATAACTTCTTCCCGTTGGTGGTATTGTTGGCTTGCAATATACGCTTGTTAGACGGCTACATCCTGTGAATGCAAAATTTTCAATCCAATTAACACTATTAGGAATTATAATACTTCTCAGCGAGGTGCAGTCACTGAATGCACCACATCCAATCGAAGTTACGCTATTGCCGATTGTTATATTTGACAAACTACTACAACCCTCGAATGCAGACTGTCCGATCGAAGTTACGCTATTTGGAATTGTTACGCTTCTTAGCGATGTACAACCGTTGAATGCATAGCTTCCAATCGAAGTAACATTATTGCCAATTATTACACTTGTCAGCAAGTTGCAATCCTCGAATGCATAATCTCCAATCGAGGTAACGCTATTGCCAATTGTTACGCTCGACAAAAGTCTGCAATTAGCGAATGCAGACTGTCCGATCGAAGTTATATTGTCAGAGATTATTATACTTCTCAGGCTTGTGCTAACGAATGCAGAGAATCCTATTGAGGTAACGCTATAAGGGATTGTAATATCTGTCAGCGAGGTGCAGCTCATGAATGCAAAATCTCCAATCGAAGTAATCGTATCATCAAACACTATTGCACCTTTGCCATTTTCATATTTATTAGATATTATTTTAGCATTAAATGCTCTACTATCATTTGGCACAACAATTTTTCCATCTGATGAAGTGTAATACAAATAAGATGTGTTAACACTGCCATTGTTGCCTGACTCATCTTTCTTTTCGCACGAAGCAAAGCACATCGCCACTGCAATAGTGGTACAAAGTAATAATTTCTTCATAATAGTTTATAAGTTAAAATGTTAAACAAAGTTTCTGTACTATTATGACAAAAAGAAAGTGTGGAGTTGATTTTGTCTATCTAATCGAGGGTATTTGGCGTAACCCATACACGAATAAACAATACTCCACACCGATATATAGTTGCGCGATGCGACTACATACGGCAGTGTAATGTTTACCATTCTCGTGTATAAAAAATCGCCAAATTTTTCGATTAAGAACAGCAAAAACACTTTCAATATGTCTGCAACCTATTGATTGCGTCACAAATGTAGCACATAATTTTGAAAAGCGCAAAAAATTCGTTACTTTTGCACGCAATTGTAAGAAATAGAAAAACATCAGATAAAATGAATATCGAACAACACATTACAAGCGTGGTTAAGGCTGCCGTAGAGGCTCTCTATGGTGAAGTTGCCGACTCGCAGATTCAGATTCAGAAGACTCGCAAGGAGTTCGAGGGCGACTACACTCTCGTAGTTTTCCCACTCGTCAAAATGGCTCGCAAAGCCCCTGAGGCGGTGGCTACCGAGATTGGCGAGAAGGTCGTTGCTTCGGCTGCCGAGTTCAGCTCGTTCAATGTTATCAAAGGCTTCTTAAACCTCTCGCTCAACCCTTCGTTCTGGGCAGAGCGTTTTGGCGAAATCGCAGCCAACGAGAACTATGGTGTTGCCGAGCCAACGGGCCGTACTATTATGATTGAGTACTCGTCGCCTAACACCAACAAGCCACTCCACCTCGGACATATCCGCAATAACCTTTTGGGTTACTCGGTGGCGCAGATTTTGGCGGCAAATGGACACAATGTCATCAAGGCAAACCTTGTGAATGACCGTGGTATCCACATCTGCAAGTCGATGGTTGCGTGGTTGCGCTATGGAAATGGTGCTACACCCGAATCGACAGGCAAGAAGGGCGACCACCTCGTAGGCGACTACTATGTGGAGTTCGACAAGCACTACAAGGCAGAAATCAAGGAACTCGTTGCAGGCGGAATGAGCGAGGAGGAGGCAAAGAAGCAGGCTCCAATTCTTCTCGAAGCGCAG
>JAZRJD010000036.1:0-6544 GCA_045645625.1 Alistipes sp. | reverse complement strand
AGAGCAGGCTATCGCCTTCGATGCAGATACGGTGGTTATTGGCGATGAACAATACTACAAACCTCTCTGTGAGGCTTTGGCGAAATATCCGATAAAGGTCTTTGCAGGCGATGACTCCATCGCTGCGGTTGCCTCTGCGGGAAACTGCGACACAGTGGTTAATGCGTTGGTCGGTTATGCGGGCTTGATACCTACGGCTCGCGCTATCGAGGCGCACAAGCGCATCGCCTTGGCGAATAAAGAGACTCTGGTTGTGGGAGGTGCTACGATTATGCCGATGGCAATAAAGCATCACGCGCCTATTCTACCAATAGATTCTGAACACTCGGCTATTTTTCAGTGCCTTATTGGCGAGAACTCGCCGTTGCGCCGACTTATCATCACTTGTAGCGGAGGTGCGTTGCGAGATGTGCCGAAGGAGCAGTTGGCAACAATCACTGCCGAGCAAGCGTTAAAGCACCCTCGTTGGGATATGGGGGCAAAGATTACCATCGACTCGGCAACGCTTGTAAATAAAGGTTTCGAGGTCATTGAGGCGCATTGGTTGTTCGGCACTCCTGCCGAGAGGATTGATGTTGTGGTACACCCCGAGTCGATAATTCATTCGATGGTGGAGTTCGAGGACGGCTCGATAAAGGCGCAGATGGGAGAGCCAGATATGCGCACACCGATAAGTATTGCGCTGATGTATCCCGAGCGTGCCGTGCGTGACACTGCACCTTTCGACTTCGTTAAGAACTCCTCGTTGACATTCCGCGAGGTAGATAATGAGCGTTTTCCTGCACTCGGCATCGCCTACGACTGCCTGCGCAGGGGCGGTTCGGCTGCTGCTACGATGAATGGTGCAAACGAGGTTGCTGTGGCGGCATTCCTCAAAGGGCAATGCGGATACAATGATATTGTCGGCACGATTGAACACGCCCTTGCAAAGGCGCAGTTTTCGGCTACGCCATCGCTCTCGGACTACGCCGAGATTGATGCCGAGTCGAGACGATTGGCAAAGGAGTTCTTGAAGTTGTAACGATGTTTGAGAATAGAGATATAGAGAGGTTTGCCGTTCGCCTTGCCTACTACCTTATAACACTTGTCTGTTTGGGTGTGTTGGCGTGGGCGTTGTATTACGCCTATCTCTATTTCAATATTCCGCTTGTTATTTGGATACTTCTCTACATCGCCATTGCGGCATACTTGGTTGGTGTGGCGATATTTGCGCACAGAAAGAGAGGTTTTGCGAGAGTTGTTGCCCACAGTGCAACATTGCAGTTGGTGCCGTTGTGTGGTGCGATACTGCTCTTTTGCCTTGCTTCGAGGGACGACAACTACAAACCTCTACCCGGCAAGCCAAGTGCCTACGAGCGAGCCTTCAACGATATGCAGGACAAGCAGAAGGCGGCGGCTTTGGCGAATGGACTTGCCCCCTTCAAGTCGAGGGCAGAGATTGAGGAGAACTATGGTAAATTGCGCCTTACACGCAAGTTGGTGCGCATCGAGAGTAACCCGAAATATGTAGTGCGCGAATTGACGAGTTCCTCGCCCTATGTCGTGCCGAAGGTGCGAGATTTGCTCGATGATATAGCGGTGCGCTTTCAGGAGAAGACGCAGTCGAAGACACGATTTATCGTTACAAGCGTACTCCGCACTGAGGAGGATGTCAAAAAGTTGCGCAAGACAAATGTGAACGCTTCGACGGCATCGTGCCACTGTAATGCCACAACGATAGATATTTCGTATGTGCGCTTTGAGGAGGATAGGGTGAAACCGCGCGACCTCTATCAGTTGCGCTTGGCGTTGGCACAAACCCTGCACGAACTCCGCAAGGAGGGGCGTTGCTATGTGAAGATTGAACGAAAACAGTACTGCTATCACATAACGGTGCGTTAAATTGAGAATTGAAAATTGAGAATTAAAGGTTTTTATATATGGAAATTTTAGTAAAAGTTTTACAGTTTTTTATGAGCCTCACTCTGTTGGTGGCTATTCACGAGTTCGGACACTTCATTATGGCACGCATCTTCAAGATTCGTGTCGAGAAATTCTACATCTTCTTCGATGCTGGCTTTGCGTTGTGGAAGAAGAAGTGGGGCGATACGGAGTATGGCTTGGGCTGGTTACCTCTCGGTGGCTACTGCAAAATTGCAGGTATGGTCGATGAGAGTATGGATAAGGAGCAGTTGGCTTCGGCTCCGCAACCGTGGGAGTACCGTGCAAAACCCGCTTGGCAACGCTTCCTTGTGCTTGCGGCAGGAGTTACGATGAATGTTATCTTGGCATTCTTCATCTACTGCGGTATCTCCTTCTCGTATGGCTCGCAGTATATCTCGAATGAGGATATGATTTATGGCTACGAGTTCTCGCAGAGTGCCGAGCAGTTGGGCTTCCAGGATGGTGACCGCATCGTAACTATCGGTGGCGAGAAGATCGAAAATATCAACTCCATACTCGGCAAAATTCTCCTTGCAAAGGAGGATTGCGAAGTGGAGGTTGTTCGTGGCGGTGCAGAGCATAAGTTCTTGCTCAACAACGAGATACTCAATCTGATGCGTAAGGATAACACTTTCGAGAAGGAGCGTCTTTACTCTCCGCTTATTCCATTTGTGGTGGATAGCATCGCAAATGTGGCAGTTGCCGAGGCTGGCTTGCAGAGGGGCGACCGCATTATCGGCATTGGCGAGGAGTCGTTGCCATATTTCAATCACTATGCAGACCGCCTTGCGAAGTTGGCAGGCACAACCGCCGACATTAAGGTTTTGCGTGGCGCAGATACCCTGTCGTTGGCTCTGCCTGTGAATGCCGAGGGTAAGTTGGGCGTTGTTACCGAGAATTTCTTTAAGGTGCGCACCGAGGAGTATGGCCTCTTTGAGTCGTTTGGTGCGGGCGCACGACTGACCGCCAAGACAATCAAAAACTATTGGGATCAGTTGGTGCTTATCGTGAAGCCTGATACGGGCTTGTATAAGCATGTGGGCGGTTTTATCGCTATCGGCAATATCTTCCCTTCGGAGTGGGATTGGCACCAGTTCTGGTCGATGACGGCGTTCTTGTCGATTATCTTGGCGGTGATGAATATCATTCCTATCCCCGGACTCGATGGCGGACATATGATATTCACCTTCTGGGAGATGATTACCGGCCGCAAAGTGAGCGATAAGGTCTTGGAGGTCGCACAGTATATCGGTATGGCGTTGATTTTGGCACTCGTCATCTTCGCCAACGGAAATGATATTTACAAACTATTCAAATAGTTTGCAAATTGAGAATTGAAAATTAAAGGTATCGCCTCGCAGATTGTTCTGCGAGGCGATAGTCTTAGTTATTGATTGTTGCTCTCTTTGATTATTTGGTCGAATAGGTGTTCCAATTCTGCGGCTAATCGCCAATCATCGCCCAAATGCATCTCAATACCTTCTCGATTAATACCTTTTAAATTAACCAAAAGGGTATAGTTATGAATAAGTGTATCGTTGCTTTGCGTTAGGTGTATTGATGAATGTTTAGTAGCGGTGGCTCCTCCAATTATTGCACCGGTTCTTCCTCCATAGAATTTTCCAGCCAAACTGCTAAGGACAACATCTTTTGTGTCGGCTGATGTTGTAACACTTCCACTTATGTTTCCTTTGGTAATTTGGCAATTATCCACTAATTTATATGACGCAATGTCGGCAAAAGGAAATGCGATATCATTGATATAGATAACTTTATGATTAACAAATAGTGCAAAGTAACCATAATCCGTTAGGTCATTGGGGCGTATAACTCTGTCAGGTGCTCCGTGCTTCTTGGTTAAGAGTTCTAGAGCATTATCTATTTTCGACTGGGTAGATTCAATCTTTTGTTGTTCCCTCTTTTGTGCATACTCCTCATATTCCTTTTGTTGTTGGCGTTTCTCCATTTTTGCAACAATAATCACTATAGCTATCACTGCAACAATTCCTATAAGTCCCAATATAACAGCAATATTCTCTACAATTAGAGCAAGCATAACGACAAAAACCAACAAAGAGGTTATACCGCCCGTAAGATTTGTTCTCATTTATTACTCTATTTTAGTGATGGTTATACCTTCGATGTGCGTATTGACGTGGGATATAAAATTGGTAATAGTCCAAGGATACCAATCTTTGCATACATAAATAATTCCCAATCTATGGTCTTCTATTTTATAATATCTTTTGACATTCTTGTCTTCTATTTTTGCTCGTATAACTCCCAACCTGCTACCCTGCAAATCATCTAAGAAAATATCCTGCAATTGCTCTATGGATAAGATATTATACTGTTTTAGATACTCTTTAACAACTTCCTTTGGAAGAGGACATTTGCCATAACAACCTTTACCATTAATAGCATATTGCGACTTGTCTTTTCCCGAAGAAGTTGTAGTCCTATGTCTGTTGGTGCCAATATCGTGGTGAGGGTGAGTTGTAGCAACATTTGATTTGTCCGCAATTAAATCAACAAAGTGTCGTTTCACTACTTCTGAAAAATATACAAAGAGTTCCTGCGAAAGTTCTTTTCCACAAACTTTTTCTATAAAGAAATTCACTAAATCTTCAGAAGGAGAGTGGAGTTCGTTTTTGATTGTGTTCTTTAATTTAGTAGCCAAGTCTTCCATATCTTTGCGTTTTCTTGCAGTATTCCGAATACGCTTAGCATCAAAGACAGACTTGTGAAATTTCTGAATTTCATCTATTTGCCAATCTTCGATATTTGTGAGATCAATCTCTATAAATGGCTTTTCATCCATTATATTTGGTTTTACAAGGTCTGTAAAAAATTGATATGTAATACCATTGGTTAAAATCGCAAACTTTGCTTCGGATACACTGAAATATCGAAATAGCTGATTGTAGTGAGTAGATAGATTTTCGCCATAACGCTTGCATTCTATCAAAATAATAGGCTCACCATTATTTAATATGCAGTAATCGACTTTCTCACCTTTCTTTATCCCTACATCACAATGCATTTCAGCCTTAACCTCCAATGGATTAGAACTATCATATCCCATTAAGCGAACAAACGGCTTAATCAAAGAGTCTTTTGTCTGCTCTTCATTATGCAATAGGTCTTTATAAGCAATTATGCGTTCTGATAAATCTTTAATAGACTCCTTGAAATCCATAGTTTCCTCATTTTGCCCACCAACACCGAATGGAATAATACAATAAAAGAAAGCGTGGTGCTGAAAACTTATTTTAGTTGAACAGGTCTTAGGATACCTTTATAGTTAAAATAAGCAACAACTCCACGCCATACCAAGTGGTATGACGCAACAAGATGTCTGCCTATCCTCACTATAAATCGAATTTCCTAAGTTCGTTCAACGAGAATAAACTTACACTTTCTGCGTAATTATGTCTGCAATCCGTAGACTGCACCACAAATTTAGAAATTATTTTTGCAATTTGCAAAAATTAGATATTCCGTCATTGCGAGAGCCGTAGGCTCGTGGCAATCTCCCGCTTTTAATCTTAATAACAATAAGGGAGATTCCCACGCTCATTGCATTCGCTCGGAATGACGGTATATTATTAAAAAGCCAATGGCTAAGGGCTAACAGCTAAAAGCCCTAAAATTTATTTTCGAGAGTTGCAAAGTTGCGCTAATAAATAGTGGTTATTAGTAGTGGTTAGGGGTAGTTAGCGGTAGTTAGCGGTAGTTAGAGTTGCGCATCACCTGCGGTGTGGATAATAAAGGTGTCGTTGATAAAACCCTGTCCCAGAGGGGTTATCTTGTCGATTTTACCTTCGAGGAGAAAGTTATCGGCGATTTTTGTAAGATTTTCGGTCATTATGCGATTGTTAGTGTGTAAATACAAATGGTTTATCAACTGCAAACATACAAAAAAAATCGGAATTTCGCCGAAAAATAATCTGTTGCCCCTTTGATATTGTAATCATAATTTTGTAACTTTGCAACGCATAGTAAAGATACTGAATAAAAAAAACGATATTATGGGAAACAAAATCAATGATCCTATTGCAAGATTGATGGGCTTGCGCTACAAGTCGCACCCTTGGCATGGTATCGAGGTGGGCGAAAAGGCTCCCGAAGTGATTACAGCCTTTATCGAAATGGTACCAACCGACACCGTAAAGTACGAGTTGGACAAGGTTAGCGGTTACCTCAAAATTGACCGCCCTCAAAAGTACTCGAATGTTATTCCTGCACTCTATGGTTTTGTACCGCAGAGTTTCTGTGGCGAGAGCGTTGCCGAGTATTGTATGCAGCAGAGCGGTCGCACCGAAATTGTTGGTGATGGTGACCCACTCGATATCTGCGTATTGACCGAGCGCGATATTGCACACGGCGATATTATCGTAAATGTTCGCCCAATCGGAGGCTTCCGTATGTTGGTCGGCAACGAGGCCGACGACAAGATTATTGCCGTATTGCGCCACGATGTAACTTACAGCGGTTACAACGATATTTCAGAGTTACCAAAGGGTGTTATCAATCGTTTGAAGCACTACTTCCTCACCTACAAGGATATGCCAGACTCGGAGTCACAGAAGAAGGTAGAGATTACCCATGTCTTTGGTCG
>JAZRJD010000035.1:0-3908 GCA_045645625.1 Alistipes sp. | reverse complement strand
AGCAGTCGTTGCGTTATGGCGAGAACCCTCACCAGTCGGCAACCTTCTATCGTGACAATTCGACCACTCACTTCTCGTTGGCTTATGCCGAGCAGTTGAATGGCAAGGAGCTCTCGTACAACAACATCCAGGATGCAAACGCAGCGCTCAATATCGTTCGTGAGTTCGAGGAGCCATTCTGCGTAGCGTTGAAGCATATGAACCCTTGCGGTGCTGCAATCGGTGCTGACGCTTTGGAGGCTTGGACTCGTGCTTACGAGGCAGATACAAAGAGTATTTTCGGCGGTATCGTGGCACTCAACCGTGAGGTTACAGCAGAGGTAGCACTCGGTATGAAGCCAATCTTCTTGGAGATTGTAATGGCTCCATCATTCACCCCTGAGGCACTCGAAATTCTCTGCTCGAAGAAGAACTTGCGTGTGTTGAAGGTCGATATGACTCGTACCAACGATGTTCAAAATCAGTATATTAGCGTTAATGGCGGCTTGCTCGTTCAGCACCTCGACACCACCACAAAGGAGGTTGTTGCCGATATGTGTGTAACCGAGGCAAAGCCTTCGGTAGAGGTCTTGACCGATTTGAACTTCGGCTGGCGCATTGTTAAGCATGTGAAGTCGAACGCTATCGCAGTGGTTAAGAATGGAGCAACTTTGGGCGTGGGTGCAGGTCAGATGAATCGTGTAGGCTCTGCCGAGATTGCCCTCAAACAGGCACAGGCAGCAGGTCATACCGAGGGATTGGTGCTCGCATCTGACGGCTTCCTTCCATTTGACGATACCGTAGCATTTGCTGCCGAGTATGGCGTTACTGCTATCGTTCAGCCGGGTGGCTCTGTCCGTGACGAGGACTCGATTAAGAAGGCGAACGAGTTGGGTATCACGATGTTGTTTACCGGTATGAGACATTTTAAGCACTAAACAAGTATGAAAGTTTTAGTTGTTGGCTCTGGTGGTCGTGAGCACGCTATTGTCGATGCGTTGTTCCGTTCGCCGAGCGTTGAAAAGATATACTGCGCACCCGGAAATGCAGGCATCGCCCAGCAGGCGGAGTGCGTGGCGATTAAGGATACCGAGGTCGAGAAGTTGAAGGCTTTTGCTCAGGAGAACGCTATCGACCTTACGGTAGTAGGTCCCGAGGCGGCTTTGGCGGTGGGTATCGCCGATGAGTTCCGCAAGGCAGGGTTGAAGATTTTTGGTCACACCAAGTCGGCTGCCCGCATCGAAACATCGAAGGAGTTTGCCAAGGAGTTGATGGCGAAGTACGATATCCCGACTGCCGGATATAAGGCGTTCGACAACTATGACGAGGCGGTGGCCTATGTCGAGGCTCGACCATTGCCTGCCGTGCTGAAATATGATGGCTTGGCAGCAGGCAAGGGCGTTGTGATTGCCGAGACTATGGAGGAGGCTCGTGAGGCTCTGCGCGATATGCTGCTCGATGACCGCTTCGGTAAAGGTCGTGTTGTTGTGGAGGACTACTTGGAGGGTCCGGAGTTCTCGTTGATGTGCTTTGTCGAGGGCGAGAATGTCTACCCTATGCCTGTGGCACAGGACCACAAACGCGCCTACGATGGCGATAAAGGTCCTAATACGGGCGGTATGGGAGCCTATACCTCGTTGCCGTTTATCACCGAGGAGGACCTCGCATTTGCAATGGAGAAGGTTATGCGCCCAACGGCAAAGGCTATGGTTGCCGAGGGCTGCCCACTTACGGGTGTTCTCTATGGCGGTTTGATGAAGACGGCTGACGGAGTGAAGGTTATCGAGTTTAATGCTCGCTTTGGCGACCCCGAAACAGAGGTTGTTTTGCCGTTGATTGATAGCGATATAGCGAATGTTTTTGAGGCTGTTGCCAAGGGTTCAGAGCCTGCTCCGATTGTTTGGAGCAAGGCTGTTACACTCGGCATTGTCCTCGCATCGAAGGGCTATCCGGGAGACTATGCAAAGGGCTACCCTATCCGTGGCACCGAGAAGGTCGATGGCACCGTGTTCCATATGGGTACGGCGGTTAAAGATGGCGAGTTGGTAACCAATGGTGGTCGTGTCTTGTTCGTTGTGGCAAAGGGCGCAACCCTCGCCGATGCTCACAAAAAGGCTAACGAGGAGGTCGCAAAGATTGAGTGTGATAACTTGTTCTATCGCACAGATATCGGACATAAAGCGTTCAAATAGATTATGGGAAGTATAATTGACGGAAAACAACTCTCGTTGCGCTTGAAGGGCGAAATGGCTGAGGAGGTAAAGGTTTTGGCTGCGAAATATGGTCGTGTGCCATCGTTGGCGGTGATTTTGGTGGGTGAGAACCCTGCAAGCCAGTCGTATGTGCGTGGCAAAATCAAGGCTGCGGGCGAGGTAGGCATAAAGAGCGAACTTATAACAATGCCTGCCGAGACAAGCGAGGAGGCTCTTTTGGCGGAGATAGACCGCCTCAATGCCGATGCGTTGGTCGATGGTGTGTTGGTGCAGTTGCCACTGCCAAAACATATCGACGAGGAGCGTGTGATTGACGCTATCGCATTCGAGAAAGATGTCGATGGCTTCCACCCTGCCAATGTGGCGAATTTGTGGCTCGGAAAGCCTTGCATCGTGCCTTGTACACCAAAGGGCGTTATGCAGATGATTGCCGAGTGTGGCTTCGATGTTGCGGGCAAGAAGGCCGTTGTGGTTGGTCGTAGCAATATCGTTGGTAAGCCGATGGTTAAACTCCTGCTCGATGCAAATGCAACGGTTACTATCGCCCATTCGCGCACAGCAGATTTGGGTGCAGTGTGCCGCGAGGCGGATATCTTGGTGGCTGCCGTAGGTCGCAAGCACCTTATCACTGCCGATATGGTTAAGCCTGGCGCAATAGTTATCGATGTGGGCGTTAATCGCGACCCCGAGACGGGCAAACTCTGTGGCGATGTCGCTACTGCCGCAGCGCAAGAGGTTGCCTCGTTCATCACCCCTGTTCCGGGTGGCGTAGGTCCGATGACTATCACAATGCTGATGAAGAATACCATTGAGTGTTACTTAAACCGAATTGTTAAATAAAAATATATAACTAACTATGATTGAGAGATATAGCAGAAAGGTTATGCGTGATGTTTGGACCGAGCAGAACAAATTTAACGCATACCTCAAAGTTGAGATTCTCGCTACGGAGGCTTGGAGCGAGTTGGGCGTAGTGCCAAAGGAAGATGTGCAGAAGTTGTGGGACAAGGCTTCGTTCTCGATTGAGCGCATCAAGGAGATTGAGGAGCAGACTCGCCACGATATTGTGGCATTTACCCGTGCCGTGAGCGAAACACTCGGCGAGGAGCGTAAGTGGGTACACTATGGCTTAACCTCGACCGATGTTGTCGATACCGCAAACGGATATTTGCTCCGTCAGGCTAACGAGATTTTGGAGAAGGACTTGGAGGCTTTCTTGGCAGTCTTGAAGCGTCGTGCTTTGGAGTTCCGCAATACCCCTTGCATCGGTCGTACTCACGGTATTCACGCCGATATCACCTGCTTCGGCTTGAAGTGGGCTTTGTGGTACGAGGAGATGAAGCGCAATATCGAGCGTTTTCGCACCGCTGCGCGTGGCGTAGAGGTCGGCAAAATCAGCGGTGCTGTGGGCAACTTTGCAAACATTCCGCCAATGATTCAGGACTATGTTTGCGAGAAGTTGGGCATCGACAGCGCAAATGTTTCGACTCAGGTTATCCAGCGTGACCGCCACGCCTATTACCTTGCTACATTGGCAGTTATCGCATCGTCGTTGGAGCAGATGGCTCTCGAAGTGCGTAACTTGCAGCGTACCGAGGTGCACGAGGTCGAGGAGGCTTTCGGCAAGGGTCAGAAGGGTTCGAGCGCAATGCCTCACAAGCGTAACCCAATCTCGTCGGAGAATATCTGCGGTTGTGCTCGTGTAATGCGTGGCTA
>JAZRJD010000034.1:0-6839 GCA_045645625.1 Alistipes sp. | reverse complement strand
CCAAATTATTACTGCGAACACACAATAGGCACACTAAATGCTCACGCCTCTTGGCGTGGGTGTGCTTATGTTCGTATAGGTGCTTGGTCGTACCTTCTTATCAGTAGGCATTATCCACGCTTCTTCTTTTTTAGTTAAGCGAATGTTATCTGACGGCAACGACACTTATGTTTAACTATAAAATCAAAGTATTATGAAAAAGTTATTTATTGTGATTTGTGCAATCTTGTTTACAGTAGTTGTTCGTGCACAAGACCACATGTCGTTCAAAGGTGTTTCAATGAAATGTACTCTAACTTCTTTCGTTTCTCAATTAGAAGCGCAGGGGTATGAAACATTGCTCAAACAAGAAAATGGAGCAGTTTTGTCTGGAACTTTTGCGGGGAAAACAAATTGCAAAATATTTGTTTTGTGTACTAGTAATTCAAAGGTTGTTTGGAAAGTTGCGGTAAAATTTCCAGAAAAAGTTTCTTGGTTTTCTTTAAAAAGTGAATATAATACTTTTAAAGAAACATATACAAGCAAGTATGGCAAACCAGAATCGTATGAATTTTTCTCATCCCCTTATTATGAAGGAGATGGCTATGAGTTGCAGGCACTAAAATTAGAAAAATGTACATACGCTTCGATTTTTTCGTCTCCACAAGGCAAAATCTGTTTAGAAATTACAGATGATAAATGTGTCCAAGTTGGATACGAAGACGCAATCAATGTTGATATAAAAAGGATAGAACAGAAATCAGTTGTATCAAACGATATATAAGAGTATTATTACCCCGATTAAATAAGACTATAAAAAGTCTATACTGCAGGGGTGTGCTTTATAAAAATAGAATTACAGAGCAGATCTGCTCTGTAATTCTATTAAAAAAGCTTATGGCTAATGGCTCAAATAAAGACCGTTAATTCTCAATTTTCAATTCTCAATTTATGCTGAAAGCATACGGGCAGTACGCCTGCACACCCTCTCTTGCAACCTCTCTCTTCAATGAGTTGTAGTACTCTGCTGCCTCCAAGGTCTCGGCATCGAACAGATAGGCCTTTGCCTGCATATTCAACGACTGCATCATCTGCGCCATTGGAGAAAGCTCCTCCAACACCTCGGTAACACGGAAATTCTCAGCAATACCCGCCTTATCCACAGCCACGGCGATAGCCTCACGCAAGCCGCCATTTGCATCTGCCAAGCCGAGCTCTACGGCACGAGTGCCCGACCAAACACGACCTTGCGCAATATCCAAAACCTTCGCCATAGGCAAGTTGCGACCATTCGACACCTTTGTAGTGAAAGTTTCGTAAACCTTATCCACCGAGCGAAGCAAGGTCTTGCGCTCCAAGTCGGTAATCTTGCGCACGCCCACGCCCATAATGTTCGAGCCAAAGTCTGCCGAGCGACCTGTCTTCACAACATCGGTGGTGATGCCGAGTCGCTTGTTGAGCATATTCTCGCCTTCGAGCAACAAGCCGAAAACTCCAATCGAGCCGGTCAAGGTCATCTTGTCGGCAATAATTGCATCCGCACCAGACGAGATATAGTAGCCGCCACTTGCAGCATACGAACCCATTGAGACGATTACCGGCTTCTCCTTGCGGAGCAACTCCAACTCGCGCCAGATAACATCGCTTGCCAATGCGCTACCGCCCGGTGAATTCACACGGAAGACAACAGCTTTGATATCCTTATCCTTGCGAGCCTTCTTCAACACCTCAACAAGGTTTGCGCTGTAAATATTGTCGTCCTCGCCCTCTCCATCGTAGATTGAGCCTTCGGCATAGACAACACCCACGGCAGGAGCACCAAACTTTGGCAAAACGGGCGCCAAAGCCATATAGTCGCCCAACGAGATGATGTTGTATTCGCCATCAGCACCCTTCTCAACGCCATACTCGGCAAACTTGTCGTTCATCTCGTCCTCGTAGATAAGAGCATCGACCAAGCCGTGTTTGAGAGCATCTTCTGGCTGTGTAACCTCCAACTTGTCGGCAAGAGCCATAAGTTTTTTTGCATCGAGGTTGCGGCTCTCGGCAATCGAGCCAACCAAAACTGCCCACATATCATCGACCATGGTCTGCATCTGCGCCTTGTTCTCCTTCGACATCTCCTTGCGGATATATGGCTCAACGGCGCTCTTATACTTACATACGGTTGGGCGGATAGCCTCGGCATTCAGACCGAGCTTGTCGAGCGCACCCTTGAAGAAGATAGAGGTCTGCGCCATACCTACCCACGAGAAACCTCCCTCTGGGTGGAGGTAGATTTTATCTGCCACCGATGCGAGGTAGTAACTGCCCTGCGAGTAGCCCTCGTTGTATGCCACCACGAACTTGCCGCTCTGCTTGAAGTCGACCAATGCCGCACGAATCTCCTCCATAGCACCTGTGGTAATGCCACCTGCACCCGTAAAGTTGAGGTAGATACCCTTAACTCGTGCATCACCCTTTGCTGCCTCGATGCTCTGCAACACCTTCAAGAGATGGGTATTCTTCGGCATTGTCATAGTGGCAAAGTCGAAGCCCGCCATCGGGTTTTTGGTTGGAGCCTCCGAGATGTTCTCGGCAAGGTCAATCTTCACTATTGTTTGCGGAGTGATAACCGCCTGCGTTGTGTTCTCCATTGAGCCAGCCATACCTACGAAAATCACAAGGCATAGCACCCACGATAACACCGAGCCTACAACCATTGCAAGCAGGGTGGCAAGAAAAATCTTAAAAAATTTCATAGTACCTGATTTATAGAACTATCCTTAACATTTTTTGAGTAGTAAAACTACCTTTCCGATTACAAAGATACAAAAAAATAGATTCGATGGTAGCAATAACGCTCCCAAAACAGCACAATAGGAAGAACAAAAATTTTTGTTATATGGGCAGCAGTATATTTGTGTTGCAAAATGTGCGCAATAACAACTATATTAATGAAATAAAAGAGAAAAAGAGTATGAAAAAGTTCTATCTATTGATGCTGTCGGTTGCCGTGGCAATGGCGGTGACAGCCATATCCGCCTCGGAGGTATCGACTATCTCCATATCCTCGACTACACCAAAATTCCGGAGCGCATGGCATTCCTCTTGGAGTAGTAGTTAGCGGAAAGTATCAAATCAATCTATTGCCGAGCAGAATTGTTCTCTGCTCGGCAACTTTGTTATGTGAGGAAAAGTAGGTTAAAAGCAAAAAAACACTCGTCTCTTGTCTTTCGTCTCTCGTCTTTTTATTATCTTTGTGCAGATTATTTATGGTACAGAAGTTTGACATAATCGTTATAGGTGCGGGACACGCAGGTTGCGAGGCTGCTTCGGCGGCGGCGCGCAGAGGGTGTCGCACGCTCCTTGTAACGATGGATATGACCAAGTTCGCGGCGATGTCGTGCAACCCCGCAATTGGTGGTGTTGCAAAGGGGCAGATTGTCCGCGAAATAGATGCTCTCGGAGGCGAAACAGGCATCGTTACCGACCTGACAACCATACAGTTCCGAATGCTCAATCGCTCGAAGGGTGCTGCGATGTGGAGTCCACGAGCGCAGTGCGATAAAGCGGCATTTTCGGCAGAGTGGCGACACCGCCTCGAAAACCGCGAAAACCTCTTTATTTGGCAGGATTCGGTTACGGATATACTCTTTGACGAAAGCGGCGAGAAACCGCGCGTAAGGGGCGTAAAAACGCAAATGGGCGTGGAGTTCGCGTGTGAGGCGGTGGTGCTCACCGCAGGAACATTCCTCTCGGGCCTGATGCACTGCGGTCGCAACAACGCCGGCGGAGGTCGTGCGGGTGATGCGGCATCGTACGGAGTAACGGAAAGCCTTGTGCGTCAGGGTGTTGAGGTCGGCAGAATGAAAACGGGAACACCGGCACGCCTCGATGCTCGAACAATAGATTTTTCTATTTTGGAGCAACAGCCAGGCGATGAAAACCCATCGAAGTTCTCCTTCTCTGACGAGACCGAGCCGGTGCGTGAGCAGTTGCCATGTTATTTGGTCTACACCTCGCAAGAGGTACACGACACACTCCGCACGGGATTTGAGGATTCGCCACTCTTCAACGGCACAATCAAGGGTATCGGACCGCGCTACTGTCCGAGCATTGAGGATAAGTTGCGCACCTTTGCCGACAAAGAGCAGCACCAACTCTTCCTCGAACCCGAAGGTCGCACCACAAACGAGTACTACCTCAATGGCTTCTCGTCATCGCTCCCTTACGAAGTGCAACTATCTGCCCTTCACCAGATTAGGGGCTTGGAGAAGGTACACGCCTACCGCACGGGCTACGCCATCGAGTACGACTACTTCCCACCAACGCAGTTGAAGCACTCGTTAGAGAGTAAACTCATTGATAATCTGTACTTTGCAGGGCAAGTGAATGGCACTACGGGCTACGAAGAGGCGGCAGCGCAGGGTTTATTGGCAGGTATCAACGCCTCGTTGCGAGTTGAAGGTGCCGAGCCGATAGTTTTGCAACGCGATGAGGCATATATCGGTGTGCTGATTGACGACCTTGTTGTCAAGGGAGTTGATGAGCCGTACCGAATGTTTACCTCGCGTGCCGAGTATCGCATCTTGCTCCGACAGGATAATGCCGACCGCCGACTCACTCCGCTTGGTTATAAATTGGGGTTGATTTCGGAGTCGCGCTACCAAAAATTCAACGAAAAAATTTCGCGCGTAGATTCGCTTATTTCGTACACTCGTCAGCAGAGCGCGAAAATATGCGAAATTCAAAACTACTTAAAATCGCTTGGTTTGCCCGAAATTTCGCAGGGTAAAAAGATTTTCGACCTCGCTTTGCGTAACGATTTAACCCTCGCAGGACTTGTCGAGGTGTTGCCAAAGCTCGCAAAATTTGTCCGCGAAAACGGCATCACTGCACAAGATATCGAGGAGGCGGAGATTGAAATTAAGTATTCGGGCTATATTGAGCGCGAGCGACAAGTGGCAGAAAAACTGCATCGCCTCGAAAATATCGCCATTCCCGAAGGTTTCGACTACGATTCTATGCAGTCGCTAACCATCGAAGCACGACAAAAACTCAACCGCATACGCCCGACCACCATTGGTCAAGCATCGCGTATTCCGGGCGTTTCGCCGGCAGATGTGAATGTATTGCTGGTTAAGTTTGGAAGGTAATTGTTCCACGGGGAACAATTTAGACGAAAGACGAGAGGCGAAAGAAAACGGATTGTTCTACGAGGAACAATCCGTTTCTATTTAACTATTAACCAGCCGTTTATTCGACTACAATACACCAGTTGTGGATATCTGGCACGCGACCATACTGCACATCCTGCAACGACTTATAGAGGTCTGATAATACAGGACCAGCCTCATCGCCATAGTGAATTTTCTCGCCCGTATCGGGGACGAAAACATTGCCAAGTGGGGTAATTATCGCACCCGTGCCGCAAGCACCGCACTCCTCGAAGGTCGATAATTCGGCAACATCGACCGGTCGCTGCTCCACCGTAAAACCCTTATCCTCTGCGAGTTGCATTAACGAATCATTGGTAATCGAAGGTAAAATCGAAGGTGATTTCGGAGTTATATATTTGTCGCCCTTTATCGCAATAAAGTTTGCTGCGCCACACTCCTCGATATAGCGATGCTCGACCGACTCGGTGTAAAGCACTGCACTATACCCCATTTCGTGTGCCTCCTCGTACGACAGCATACTCGAAGCATAGTTTCCGCCAACCTTGACATCGCCCGTGCCAAGTGGCGCGGAACGGTCTTGGTTGCGGTTTACAATGGCATCAATCGGACGGATACCCTCTTTGAAATATGGTCCAACGGGGGTTGCAAAGACACAAAAGCCCGCTTCGCCCGAAGGTCGCACCGTTAAACGAGGGCGCGTACCGAACAATACAGGGCGGATATAGAGTGCCGCTTGCGACTTGTAAGGGGGCAAAAATGCCAAATTTCTACGCACAATATCCACGCAAGCCTCCACGAACTCATCTGCGGAAACCATTGGCAGACAGAGTTTTCGCGCTCCCGTAGCCATTCGTGCAGCGTGGGCGTACGGGCGGAAAATTCGCACCTTGCCATCTATGCCACGAAAAGCCTTTATGCCCTCGAATGCCTGCAAGCCATAGTTTAGGCATGCGGAGCACATGTGCACGGGAATATACTCGCTTGTGGTATATTCGGGCGTAGACCACTCGCCATTCTTGTAGTATCGGCGGAGATTCTCGCCGCCAGTCGAATTAAAATCGAAACTCAGTTCGTCCCAATTCTTTTCCATCTTCCTGCTTTTCAATAATTTACGCCATCACTGTTCCTCGTGGAACATCAATGTAAAATTATCCTACAATCGAGCCTGCGGCGGTTTGTTTGTCTGGCTGCAACAGTCGCAACTCGCCCGTAGCGTCCTCTGCCATCAAAATCATACCCTGCGAGGTGATGCCCTTAAAGTCGCGCGGAGCGAGGTTTACAAGCACCAAAACCTGCTTGCCAACCAACTCCTCTGGCGAGAAGTGCTCGGCAATACCCGAAACGATTGTGCGCTTGTCAATACCTGTGTCGATGGTCAATTTCAAGAGCTTCTTGGTCTTTGGCAACTTCTCTGCCTCCAAGATGGTCGAAACTCGAATATCCATCTTCTGGAAATCATCAAACGAGCACTCCGCCTTCTGTGGCTCGGCCTTAACCTCGGCAGCCTTATTCTGCTTTGCAATCTCTTCGAGGCGGTCTAACTGCTTCTGTATCACATCGTCTTCGATTTTCTCGAACAAGAGCGATGGCTCGCCAATGTGGTGTCCCGCAGCGAGCAAATTCATTGCACCAAGTTGCTCCCAACCGAACTTCTCGCATGCCAACATATTCAAAATCTTGGCTGCCGAGAATGGCATA
>JAZRJD010000033.1:0-2190 GCA_045645625.1 Alistipes sp. | reverse complement strand
AGCCAGTTCGGTAGGGTTAAGACCACTATACTTAGTAGGAACACGGTCGAGGTAGATATCGAGTCCGTCAGCGAGTTCGCCGATAGCGACGCTCACACCACCTGCACCGAAGTCGTTGGACTTCTTGATAAGGCGAGTAGCCTCAGGGCGACGCATGAGGCGTCGGAGTTTGCGTTCCTCGGGTGCGTTACCTTTTTGTACCTCGCTACCGCAGGTCTCGAGGGATGCTTCGGTATGCTCCTTGGATGAACCAGTAGCGCCACCTACTCCATCACGACCTGTGCGGCCGCCCAACAGCAAGATGATATCGCCTGCTGCAGGGCTCTCACGGCGGATGTTGCTAGCTGGAGACGCACCTACTACGGCACCTACCTCGAGGCGTTTAGCCACATAAGATGGGTGGAAGATCTCGCGCACATGGGTGGTAGCTAAACCAATCTGGTTGCCGTAGCTAGAGTAACCAGCCGCTGCCTTGCGGGAGATAATTTGTTGTGGGAGTTTACCTGGAATAGTCTCAGCTACAGGCTTATATATATCACCCGCGCCCGTTACGCGCATGGCTTGATAGACATAGGCACGACCTGATAGTGGGTCGCGGATAGCACCACCTAGACAGGTACTTGCGCCACCAAATGGCTCAATCTCAGTTGGGTGGTTATGGGTCTCGTTCTTGAATTGGAGAAGCCATTTCTCGGTCTTGCCATCAACATCCACATCGATGAAGATAGAGCAAGCGTTGTTCTCCTCGCTGACCTCCATGTCGTCGAGAAGGCCTTTCTTACGCAGATAACGCGCACCGATAGTCGCGAGCTCCATAAGGCAGAGCGGTTTCTCTGTGCGGCCCAACTCCTTGCGGATATCGTGGAACATGCCGAGGGTGGACTCGATCTCGTCTTTGACGAAGGAATCGTCGATCTTGATAGATTCGAGGATAGTAGTGAAAGTGGTGTGACGGCAGTGGTCAGACCAGTAGGTATCGAGGATACGGAGTTCGGTCTCGGTAGGGTTGCGTTGCTCCTTTTGGAAATAGGTGACTACCTCGTGGAGGTCGTCGGTGTTCATTGCCAGTCCCCATTCTTTGCAGAAAGCTGCATATTGCTCGCGTGGCATGGTGATGAAACCATCGAGCTGCGCGAGTGGCTTGACATCGGCTGTTTGGTTCTGCGAGAGTTGAGAGAGGTCTTTCTCGCGTGACTCTACGGCATTGATGTAGTAGTGGCGGATCTTATCTAACTCAGCATCGGTGAGTTGCTCGTCAAAGACGAGGAGACGGCTGGAGCGGATCTCTACCTCAGCATTAGGGTCGATGAGGTGGACGCAGTCCACAGCCGAAGAGGCGCGTTGGTCGAACTGACCAGGGAGATACTCAACGGCGAGGTACTTCTTATCTGTAAGGTCGCAATCATCTGTGACGGTGTCGGTTACAGTCTCGCCGAAAACGCTGTAGCGGCATTGCTCGAGGAGCTCAGGTGTAAAACCAAAGAGGTCATACACATTGATATAGCGCAACGATTGCAAGTTGAGTTGCAAGTTCTCGTTGAGCTCATTTTTCAAGCTCTTTGCCTCCACTTGGAAAGCAGGTCGCTTTTCTACATAGATTCTATAGTTTGCCATAACTAACAAATATTTTACTAACAAAAATTACTAAAAATTAGACCAAAAATTATCAATTATTTTCTTTTTCAAAAAACTAATAGTATATTGATTGGATTATGCGATTATTTTCGTATGATTTTTTGTAATGAATCGCAGATTATTCTTTGATTCTCTTCATACGACAAAGATGAACCTGAATAATATGGGAAGTCAGACAAAGATATAGAAATAGTGGTGTCATTACACCAAATGGCAATATTCCACTCAACTGGATCATAGAAGCAAAAGAAATCATTATTCATATCGGGAATTTCATAGATTGTATCACATGTCCAAAAAAAGTCGTTCCATGAGTCGCCATACAATGAAATATCATATCCCTTATAGTGCACAATGCCGTTGTATTTACCATAAAACTTATATACAGATGAATCATTTTCGATTAAGTTTAGATAAAAGCAAGTACTATCATTCTCACTATATCCTCCTGTAATAACTATTTGTTTGTCATTACATAACTCTTCCTTATTTTCTTCAAAAAAGAAATCAAGAATTGCTTTGGTTTGCTCAGACAATACTGCCGTATCTTGTTGG
>JAZRJD010000032.1:0-47020 GCA_045645625.1 Alistipes sp. | reverse complement strand
TACTTCGATGAGTCGAATGGTCGCTTTATGTCCTACAACCAGTCGGCACGACTGCTCGACCGTTGGAAGAAGCCGGGTGATATCACCGACATTCCGCGTCACGGCGTATATACCGAGTTCGACAGCCGATTGTTGGAGGACGCATCGTTCTTGCGCTTGAAGAATGTGATGTTGTCGTACTCCTTCCCTCAGGCGTTGTTGAAGAGAAGCCGCGTATTCCAAGGCTTGCGCATCTATGCACAGGTGCAGAATCCGTTTACATTTACGAAATTCTCGGGCTTGGATCCGGAGGGTACTTCCAATATCTATGCGGCGCAATACCCAATGGCGCGCCAGTACACTTTTGGTCTTGATATAACATTCTAATGACTATGATGAAGAGTATAATATATAATATAAAGGTAGGCTTCGTTGCGATGGTGGCTATCGTGGTAGCGACATCGTGCTTGGAGAAGTACCCCGGCTCGGCAATTCAGACCGAGAAGGCGATGAAGACCTACGATGATGCGGTGCAAATCAATACAGGTATCTATGCACTGCTTAAAAGTTCGAGCCTCTACACCGGTTATCTGACACTTCTGCCAGATATCCAGACCGACTTGGTCTATGCTATCAATGGATATAGCAACCAATTCGGCTCGTTCTGGTTGTGGCAACTCCGCTCGACCACCTCGGAGGTTGAGGCGGTGTATGCAGCCCTGTATAGCGCAATATCGAACTGCAACTTCTTCCTCGAAAATATCGATGCGGTAAAGGCTAATACTATCGATGATGCGAAGTTGTCGGATCTTGACTACTTTACGGGCGAGGTCTATGCAATGCGCGCTATGGCATACTCGGAGTTGATAAAACTCTTCTGCAAGGCGTACGACCCTGCTACGGCAGACGAGGCGGAGTCGGGAGTGGTGTTGCGTAAGTACTACTCTGCAAAGGAGGAGGCAAAGCGTGCCTCGTTGTACGACTCGTACCAGTTTGTACTTGGCGACTTGGCAAAGGCTGAGGAGTTGCTCGATGAGGAGTATGACGGATATAGTGCAATCTATACCACAAAGGCTATGGTACAGGCGTTGCATGCCCGCGTAGCACTCTATATGCAGGATTGGGAGACGGCTATCGACTACTCGACAAAACTTATTGATAGCGACAAGTTTATGCTCTCCTCCGTAAATAGAACGGTGGGAACGCAAAATGAGTACCAATATCTTTGGACTAACGATGACGGTTACGAGGTAATCTGGCGTATATACCTTACTCCTGAGTCTTATGGCGGCGTGCTTGGCTCTCCGTTCTTGGGTTTCAACAACGATAAGGTGTACTACTATCCGGACTATGTCCCTGCGCAGTGGGTGCTCAACCTCTACGATTCGAGCGATCTTCGCTATGATGCATATTTCGCCAATATCACTACGGGACACTCGCACGGATTGACTTGGCCATTGCTTACCAAGTATCGTGGTAACCCTACATTTATAAGCAGCCTTAATCTCTACGAGGTAAATATGCCAAAGCCATTCCGCTTGGCAGAGCAGTATCTGATTCGTGCCGAGGCGTATTGTCGTCAGCAGAGTCCGAACTACTCATTGGCGGCTGCCGACCTGACAAAATTGCGCGAGAGTCGCTTTCAGTCTGGCTCAGGCTCGATAACGCTCAACTCCGACAACTTCATCGAGCAGATAGCAAACGAGCGTGTGCGCGAGTTGTATATGGAGGGACACCGCTTGCAGGATATCAAGCGTTGGGGCGACCTCTACAAAAATGGCGATGGCTTCAAGCGTACTTCACAGAGCGAATCGTTGGTTGAGGGTAGTTCAATCGAAAAACGCGCGGATAACTATATGTTTGTATGGCCAATTCCTCGTCATGAGGTTGAGGCTCCGGGCTCACAGATTAGACAGAATCAGGGATACTAAACAGCAGTGACTATGAAGAGAATACTAAATATAATTATGGCAATGGCTGCCGTTGCAGGTTTTGTATCGTGCAACGAGGAGTATGTTACCTACAATGGAGCGGAGTATCTGATGTTTGCAGATACGCTCTCTACCAATATGGTTGTTGCCGATGGCAGAGCAATCAAAATTCCGGTGGCATCGACCGTGGCTCGCAACTACGACCGCACCTACGGCGTGGAGATTATCGATAAGGGCAGCAATGCTATCGAGAGTTATCACTATCGTCTCGGCTCGAATACCATCACTATTCCAGCAGGAGAACTCTCGACCAATGTTGAGGTCTATGGCAACTACGAGAATATCATGGATACCGACTCGCTTGGTTTTACCTTGCAGTTGGTTATGCGTGACGAGTTGAAGTGGGATTTGTATTCTGAGTACAACCGCACAAAGGTCGTTATGTACAAGTCGTGCCCATTCGATATCAACGAGTGGGGTGGTACGGAGTTGGAGCCGAAGTACTGTCTGTTGACATCGTTGCTTCTGTATAGTTATCCCGGAACAAACACCTCGTACAATCGATTGGTAAAGTGCTACAAGCACAAGACAATGGATAATACGATTGTGATGGACGACCTCTTCTATGATGGTTACGATGTGTTGCTCATATTCGACACCGAGGACCCTGCACAACCACTCTTGAAGATGCAGGAGGATCAGGTTATTGGCGATGAGTGGTCGGTATTTGGCTATGCGTATGGCGATGCCAAAATTCTGGGAACACACAGCCCTATGTCCACACAGCCATCATCGTTCAATGCGTGCCAGAAATTTGCGCAATTGTGGGTGTTGATGTATGTCAAGGACTTCTCGACCACGATAGGTCACATGGGTACCTTCTACAATGTCCTCGAATGGATATCTGACGAGGAGGCAGAGGAACTTATGCGTGAAGGATTGTAATATATGCTTAAAGATAGGAGATGATGATTATGAAGAGAGTAATATATATGTTGATGGGTGTAGCAGTTGCACTATCTGCTTGTACACCCAATGATAATGGTCCGCAATATGTAGAGCCAGAATTTCCAACTGTACAATTCTTCGAGGCAGATACCAAGCGGCAGTATCAATTTACATTTACCGTAGATCAGGACTGGAAGATATCGCTTCCGCAGGAGTCTCAACCCTACGCTTCTTTGATAGCGTATGGCAACATCGGTACAACGCCTGAGTTGTATGGCGAGGCAGGTGAGCACACTATCACAGTGGTGACAAAAGATGTTCCGAAGAGTTATGCAAAGGACTTTGTTGTGCGCGTTCAACTTACGCTGGACAATATAACCAAGGATTTGGCAGTCTATACTATTCCTCATATTCCGTTTGAGATTAATGTCAGCGGAGCACCTAATGAGGGCGCAGAGGATTATGTAAAGACCACATTCTACAAGGGCGGACACCCGCAGAATGGTCCGTTTGCCAACTCGGCAAACCCATATACCGTAAGACACTATACCGCCATGGACGCATGCTATTCGGAGTTTGCCGTGGAGCATGACTATCCTCGCGAGAAGTACAACTATGTTGTATATGTCAAGAATAATGATGGCGAGTTTGTGTCGGTAGAGGCCGGCAACAATCCAAACAAACCTTCCACATCGTGGGTTACCTTTGCTGCCTTTGGTGACAGCGAGGAGAAGTTCCGTATGGATATGGATATCACAAATGAGAAGGCAGTCAAGACTCCGAATGTAGGTTACGAGGCTTATGTAAACATCGAAATAGAGGAAGATGGAACGAGTGGAGCCGAAGGAGGTGCGATTATCTCGGTATACTATGTATTTAATCCTGACGATGAGATAATAATCGAGACGGGCGTTGAACTTGCAAATCCCGCTTTGGCAAAGGAGAAAGGTGTAACATTCGAATTTAAGAACGAGATGTATACATTGACAATCCCGACAGTCGATTTGTTGGAGGCGGAGAGTTGTGCCGCTACGATGTTGAAATTTAAGGGATACCAAGAGGTCTATGGAGGAATGGAGAGTGGAACAAAGGCGTTGAAACTCATCTATAACAAGGAGATCGATAAGGATTATTGTGTGGCGTATGTCGTATTGACAGAAGATGGAACTCCTGAGGCGTTAGTTCGAGAGAATCCAATGAATACTACGGCAGTGAAGATTGGTGGCGGACAGATTGAGTACACTATAAATGTGGTGTTCAGTTGGATTTCGGCAGACTATGTGCCGCCAACCCCAGAGGAGCCAGAGGAGACCCCAGAGGGAACGCCAGAAGAGACCCCCGAAGTTACACCAGAGGAGTAAGTTGTAAAATTAGAGATAATAAATAGGATATTTTATAGATGATGAGAAATATAAAGTTTAATCTATTCGCAGCAGCAATGGCACTTCTGTTTGTACAGGCTTGTACAAACGATACGACCGTTGATTTGCGTGAGCACGATTATGGATATGTGCAGTTCAAATTGTACAAGGCTGACTCCTATCCTGCTCAGACTATCTCTTCGCGTGCAGATGTGAATGAGCCTCTCGATTATCTGTCGCAGGCGTGCAAGGTAGATGTTGCGCTCTATGGCGAAAATGGACGCCAGTTCAACCAGAGTTTGGTGCTAAACTCTGCGGACAAGGATTTGGCGGAGTATGGTATGCGTAGCGACAAACTGAAACTTTTGTCGGGAAAGTATCGTCTCGGAGGTGTAAAACTATTCGATGCGATGGATAATTTGATATATGACAGACCTGTTGACTTCAATCAGGAGTTTGTGGTTGTCGAAAGCGGCTTGATCGTACACGATGTAACCATCGATGTAGTACCGCGAGGCTTTGTGAAGTTCTCGTTGGTGAAGGATATGTCAAACTTTACTCCTCCTACCGTTCGTAGCATTGAGCGCGAAGATGAATATACTTTCGATGAGATTAAGAGTGTAGATATCTCGTTGCAGAGTGTAACGGCAAGTGGCGGAGTTATTGGTGGCGAGATCAAATTTACCGGTCTGCCAGCCAAGTTCTCACAACACTTCGATGAGGATAAGAAGGGCTGGAAGACCTCGTCTATTGAGTGCGATACGCTTCTCTCGCTCGAAGCGGGTAGATATCGTGTTGTAGCATACCGAACTTATGCCGAGACCAAGAGCACTATGCCACTTGAAACCAATACAGACCCAAGTCTTGTGGAGTTCTCTGTTTCCGATAACAAGACAACCGAGACGAGCGTAAAAATTACTCTTAATCAGGACGATGCCTATATTCAGGACTACTACGCCCTCTACGAAATATGGAAATCGCTCGGAGGTGAAAATTGGTACTACGATGGCGAGAACTATCCACGCGGTACAAACTGGAATTTCAATAAAGATGTCGATTTGTGGGGTGAGCAGCCGGGTGTGCAGATTCACTCGAATGGTCGTATTGCTCGTATCGATTTGAGTGGCTTTGGCTTCCGTGGTGAGATGTCGCCTGCGATAGGACAGCTTACGGAGTTGGCGGAGCTGTATCTCGGCACGCACAACGATACAAATGTAACCTACGACCCATCGCTCGACCTTTCGCGCTCGTTGGCAGAGCGTCAGCGTAACTTGTTTGACGACCAGCGGGCATATCTTCGCTCGATACATCCTGCTATTCAGATGTCGGAACCTTGCGCTCGCGCATTGATGGAGAAGGGCTTGACCTCGCCTGCAATCGCGCTTTATGAGCAGGGGGGCAAGGAGTCGGAAATTATTGACAAGAAGACAGGCAAGCAGACCATTCGCAAGTACGATATGAATCATGGTGTTTTGAAGAATGGCCTTACCAAGTTGCCGGCCGAGATTGGCAATTTGAAGAAGCTCGAAACATTGAATATCGCAAACTCAACTATCACGGAGTTGCCGGCCGAGATTGCGCAGTTGGAGTCGCTCTCCTCGTTGGAGATTTACAACTGCCCAAAGATGACGAAGTTCCCGACAGTGATTGCCGAGTTGCCAATGTTGCGCTCGGTGAATATCTCGAACAACAAGCAGTGGTCGAGTGAGGAGATGGACAAGGGCTTTACAGCTTTGGCTCGTGGTAAGTCGCGCAAGACCATCGAAATTCTCTACGCTCGCGAGAACAATCTTTCAAAACTCACGAAGGAGATGTTTGGTGCAGGCGCGACAGAGAATGAGGGCGGCTTGGAGGCTATCGGATTGTTGGATTTGGCATTCAACAAGATTTCGACTGTTGAGGCTCTTGGCAAAGATGTGGCATTTACGCAGTTGTATCTCGACAATAACCAAATCGAATATCTTCCACAAGATGCCGAGGGTTACTTCTGCGGATATGACGATGTCGAGACCTTCTCGGTGAACTACAATAGACTTACGATGGTGCCCAATATCTTCAATGCCAAGAGTAAGTTTAATATGACCTCGGTAAGTTTTGCAGGTAATCAAATTGGTAACAACGCCGAGGGTATAATCTGCGAGGGCGAGAGTGACGGTAGTTATAAGGGTATAAATGTCAAGACCTTGACGCTCTCGTTAAATCCATTGAAGAGGTATCCGAAGGCATTTGCCGACTCGAACTCTCTATTTGAGTATATAGTAGTTAGTGCTTGTCAGATAGAGGAGATAGAGGAGGGGTGTTTCTCTCACGATAATGCCGTAAATCACTTCTCGTTCGACTTCTCGTATAACCGTTTGAAGAAGTTGCCAAAGGATTTCCATGCCGGCAATATGCCGTATCTCTATGGTGTAGATTTGTCGTTCAATCGATTTGAGAACTTCCCATACAATCCTCTCGATGCCGAGGGATTGACTGTGTTGGCGGTGCGTAGCCAGCGCAATGAGAAGGGAGAGCGTTGTTTGCGAGAGTGGCCGCAGGGCATCTATCAACACAAAGGCTTACGAGGTCTCTATCTCGGCTCGAATGACCTGCGTGTTATCGATGATACCATCTCGACACTATGCTACTATCTCGATATCAGCGATAATCCGAACATTGTATTCGATGCATCGGATATCTGCTATGCTTGGCAGGTTGGAGCCTATATCTTGTACTACGACAAGTCTCAAAAGATTTTGAATTGTGATATTATGCTACAACAATAACGGAGGAGGAAGAGAGATATGAAGATGAGATATAATATATTGATCTTGGCAGTGGCAGCATTTGCTGTTGGTGCCTGTGTAGAGGACTCGGTTGTCGATTTTGGTGTTGATACCAAGAGCGTGGAACTGGGCTCTACGGGAGGCGTTAAGAAGATTAAAATTTCGTCCGATGATGAGTGGGTTGCAACCGTTATTTCTCAGTTGGACGGTACGCCAAATCCTTGGATTGCAGTCTCGCCGGCAAATGGTCGAGGCTCGGTAACATGCGACTTTATTGTAGACTCGGCTTTAACCGACAAACCTCGTTCGGCGTATGTAGAGATAAAGAATATCGCTACCAACAAATCGCAGTATATCGAGGTTAAGCAGGAGGGTTACGATTACTCTGTTGAGGTCGATAAGAGCAATGTCGAGTTGAAGAAGTTCGCCGAGTACGACAAGCGATATTTCGATGTTGTGGTACGCTCGAACTTCGAATTCGATGTCGAGATTGACAAGGAGGCAGAGCACTGGATTTCGCGTGAGACACCAACAAAGTTGGGTGCGGCATATCAGCACAACTTGGATCGTGGTGTTCGTCCTCGTGAGGTGAAGGTGCGATTTAACTGGAAGATTAACAACTCGCCCGATGAGCGCAAAGTAGATATCAAGTTTGTTCCAAAGAGCGATATCCAAGTCGCACATAGTGAGGTGTTGAGTGTTAAGCAGGAGGCTGCCGAGGAGATAAAAGATGGAACTCCTCAGGGAGACTCGTTGGCACTGCTCAATATCGTAAGCACAATGCAGTGCTGGACACAGTACGACACTTCGACTACGATGAATACTTGGGACGGTGTAACTCTCTGGGAAGAGGGTCAAGAGGGTATTCAGGACGGCTGGGCAGGACGAGTTAAGAGACTCGAACTCTTCTTTTGCAACTCTTACGAGGGTTTGCCATACGAGATTCGTTATCTGACTGCTGCCGAGGAGATTTATATCTTCTCGAACGAAAACTCGTTCTTGAAGAGCCTCAATCTGGGTGAAGATATCCTCAGACTCCAAAACTTGAAGCGTCTTACGGTAGGTGCATTCGGATTGACCGAGTTGCCGGCTAATTTCCGCTTTGAGAACTTGGAGTACCTCGACCTTGGCTCGAATAACTTCCAGACTGTTCCTGAGGTTATTAACTCGGATAACTTGCCAAAGTTGCGCGCCTTGGTTATGAATGCGCAGCAGCGTCACGCCATCTCGGATTTGAGCAATACTACCCACGATATGGAGAAGATTGGCGGTCTGTATGGCGAGGAGAAGTTCCCTGAGCGATTAATCTTGTGGAACAAGGAGGAGCACAAGTGCCTCGACACACTGGTGTTGAGTATCAACTACCTGCGTGGTTCGCTGCCAACATTTGAAGACTACTCTCAAAAGTGGACCGAGGAGGAGGTTATCGCTGCCGATACGCTCCCTCGTGAGTTGATTGGCACGCCTAAGATTATGCCTACAACCAAGACCTTCCGTATCAACGGAAATCGTCTGAGTGGCGAGTTGCCGTTGTGGTTGCTGATGCACCCTGCACTCGACTGGTGGTTTCCAGAGAGCCTTGTATTCCAGCAGGAGGGACGCGATGCCAATGGTGTGAAGGCTGGATTTACGAATACACCACCAAACCTTGTGGATTACTACAAGAATTGGTATCCTAACAAGAAGTTGGCAAACACCATCGAGGAGGATACAACGGTTGAAGAAAACGAAACAGAAACGAAGTAAGTAGATGAATATGATGAAATATAGAGGAGTTATAACACTATTATTGCTCGGCATAATCCTATCCTTTGCATCGTGTGTGAAGGATATGGAGACCGAGTCTGTGAAGATTCCATCGGAGGGAGAGTCCTACAAAGCAGGGGAGATATTGGTAAAATTCTCGCCAGAGGTGGCCGCAATGCTTGAAGAGGCGGGGGTTGTTCGTTCGCGAGTGACACGCAGTGGTGTTAGTAGCGTAGATGAACTGCTCGACCTTATTGGTGGATTTGAGGTTTCGCGTGTCTTCCCTGTCGATCCTCGCCACGAGGAGCGCACCGTGCGTGATGGTCTGAACTTGTGGTACATTGTCCGCTATGGCAACGACTATACGGTCGAGGAGGTATCGCGCCGCTTTGCGCAGTTGGGCGAGGTGCAGAAGGTAGATGTCAATCGTACTGTAAAGCGCGCCAATACCCGCAAGGCAGTGCCGCTCTCGATAAAGGAGTATGAGCGTATGCAGCAGGCTACCCGTACATCGGTACAACCGTTCAACGATGCTCTCTACAACAAGCAGTGGAACTTGTATAACAGTGGCGAGATGTTCCAAGGTACCGAACTTACGGCAGACAATGACAAGAAGGTCAAGAGTATTCATGGTGCAGATGTAGGTGTTGTCGATGCATGGAGCAAGTGTACGGGCGACAAGTCGGTTATTGTTGCAGTTCTCGATGAGGGTATCTATATCGAGCACGAGGATCTGAAAGCCAATATCTGGGAGAATACAGATGAGGGCGAAAACCTCGATACCGATGGCGATAACAACGGCTATAAGGGCGATAAGCATGGTTACAACTTTGTTCACGATATGGGCAAAATCACCTGGAACGACTACTACGATTCGGGACATGGTACCCATGTTGCAGGAACTATCGCTGCCGTTAATCACAACAACGAGGGTGTAAGTTCGATTGCAGGAGGTGATGGCTCGGCAGATAGCGGAGTGAAGATTATGGTATGCCAAATCTTCTCCGGTAATATCTCGACAGGACTGTACAATGTGGTGCGCGCAATGAAGTATGCTGCCGACAACGGAGCAGTTGTGTTGCAGTGCAGTTGGGGCTATGTATCGGGTGCTGTACACGAGTACGAGTGGGGTGAGGCAGGCTACGCTTCTGAGGAGGAGTGGATTAATGGCTCTCCAATCGAGAAGGAGGCTCTCGACTACTTCATCAACAATGCAGGCTCACCAAATGGTGTTGTCGAGGGTGGTATCGCGGTATTTGCGGCAGGCAACGAGTGCGCAGCAATGGCGGGCTATCCGGGTGCTGCGGAGTATTGTGTGTCGGTGGCGGCTACGGCGGCAGACTTTACCCCTGCAACCTATACCAACTATGGTCTGGGTACTACAATCTCGGCTCCGGGTGGCGACCAAGACTACTACTACGACTACAAAAACGATGAGACAGGTACCTACGGAGAGGTTGGCTGCATTCTCTCTACATTGCCATATCACATCAGCAAATCGGGCTATGGTTACATGGAGGGAACATCGATGGCTTGTCCTCATGTCTCGGCAGTTGTGGCTCTCGGATTGTCGTATGCAACGAAGTTACGCAAGCACTTCAAGGCAGAGGAGATTCGCGAGTTGTTACACGATTCTCAGAATGTGACACTGATAGATAGCCATATGAAGGGCAATAAGATATATCGCCGCTATGTTGCCGATATCGGTATTATTCAACCTATGCAGTTGCCTCTTGCTCCATTCAGAAATCAGATGGGCGTAGGACAGGTAAATGCTGCTCTCTTCTTGTCTGCTATCGATGGCAGTGGTGTGCAGATGCACTTCCCTAACATTGCAATTAAGGTTGGTTGCGAGGTGGTAACGGTGCCTGCCAACTACTTTGTGAATGGCGAGAACATGGAGTACGAGGTTACTATCGCCAATACAGATATTGCAACATACACGGTTGCCGGTGAGAAGATTGTGTTCAAGGGTTTGAAGAGTGGTGCTACCAAGGCGACTATCAAGTCGAGCAATGGTGATACACATTCGTTCAATATAACGGTGAGCAAGTCGAACGATTGGTTGTAAGAGAAACCCTGATGAGAGGTGCTATTGTCTTTGTGGCGATGATTTGTGTTGTGCAGTTTGCAGTTGCACAGATTCGTATCATTCCGCAAGAACACCTCGAAAAGGCAAATCCGCAGACCGCATTATCGACTCTGCAATTCGTCCCTGCGAGTGTCGGTTTCGGCACCATAGATGAGATGTCAGGGGTGTGGCAGGGTAGAGCGCAGTTGCGAAATGGCGGAGCCGATACGGTTGTGATAACGCGCGTAAAGAGCACTTGTGGCTGCTTGGTTGCCGATATGGCAAAGCGCGTACTTGCACCGCGAGAGACAATAGATGTTACTTTGAAATACTATCCCCGCGGACACGCAGGTAAGGTGGTGCAGCGTGTGCTGTTGTACAGCAACCTCTCGGACGACAAACCCTCGGCAATTTTGCAGTTGCGAGGCTTGGTAACAGCCTCGGCAGATCGTAGCGATGACTATCCCTATTCGCGAGGTCTACTGCGCTTGCGGCAGGAGGTGGTGCACTTCTCGGGAGAGGGGCGCGAGGTACAGCGGGTTGCCTGTATGAATGGTGGCTCGACAGAGTTACGCCTTGCCGTAGATGCGATGTTGTTGCCCGAGGGCTTCAAGGTGCGCTTTGAGCCGGAGGTACTTGCTCCAAAACAGGAGGGCGATATGGTCGTTGAGTATCTGCCGAGTGGCGTGCAACGGGACTCCGTCTCGAAAATATACATCAAGGGGTTGGGTGTTCCACCTCGACAGAGCACGGTGACGGTAGAGATTAAGAAACGGTTTTGAGAAAGTAGTGAGATAAAAAAATAATAAATATATATGAGAAAAATTGTAAAACTTGTAGTGGTACTTATGGCGGCAGTAGTCGCTGTGGCTTGTGACAAAGATGATAACATCGGAAATGGTTATCTCGATGTTACAGCAAACAATATCGCAGGAGTGTGGCAGTTGGAGAGTTACGACAATGGCTCCACATTGGAGGAGGGTAGTTACTCCTATATCGAGTTTATCCGCAAGGATAAAAAGTTTGTTCGTTACGATAACAACAACTCGATGGAACTCCGCAAAAGAACAGGTGAGTTCGATATAACGGTTAACGCTGCGGCTATAATCCGCGGTATGTACGATTATAGTTTCGGACATGACGAGTGGGAGCACTGCTACTATGTTCGCGATTTGACCAAAAATCGTATGGTGTGGGTGGCTGTCGATGACGAGAGCATCGTCAATGTCTATGTTCGTGCTGAGTTGCCCGACTTTATAGAGCAGGAGAAGTAGTACCCTGTAAAGGTCTATAATTTGCCCCCGTCAGCAGTATCACTGACGGGGGCAAATTGTCTGTATGTTCAAAGAATACTATCTACTCTTGATATACTCGCTTATATTCTCGGCAATGCGCCTTATCAACTCCTCGCGGGCAACATCGGCAGCCCAAGCGGTGTGTGGCGAGGCTACGAGGGCGTATTTGTCGTTGATGTCGTAGAGTGGCGATTCGTGTAACGGCTCACGCGAGAATACATCTAATCCCGCACCTGCTATTGTCTTGTTATCCAACGCCTTGGCAAGTGCAGCCTCGTCAATGATGCCTCCGCGAGCAACATTTATAATAATGGCGGTAGGTTTCATCTGCTGCAACTCCTTCTCGCCAATCAAACCCTTTGTCGCAGGTGTGAGAGGGCAGTGAATCGAAACAACATCAGCCCAGCCGAGCAACTCTTCGAGAGCCATTTGCGGATAATCCTCCTTGCGTACCGCGCCCGATGTCGAGGTGTAGGCTACTTCGCAGCCAAAAGCAGTGGCAAGTCGTGCCACCTCGCGACCTATGGCACCCATGCCGATAATGCCCCACTTTGAGCCACGCAACTGACGCACAGGGCGACCGAAGTGGAAAATATCCTCCGTGGCGGCGTAGGCTCCACTCTTGAAGTAGTTGTCGAAGTAGGCTGTATTCTTGAACAACGAGAGTGCGAAGTTCATTGTCGCCTCTGCAACTGAGTGTGTCGAGTAGCCGGCAACATTCTTTACGCCAATGCCCAACTCTGCCGCAACATCGAGGTCTACATTATTCATTCCCGTAGCGGCAATGGCAATAAAGCGCAGGTCGGGTAGTGCGCGAAGTGTCTCGGCACGCAGCAGTGTCTTGTTTGCAATTACCACCTCGGCACCTTTGCAGTGCTCCAAAACCTCCTCCTTCGAGGTGCGGTCATAACCGACATATTCGCCCAACTCCTTTATTGGAGTCAGGTCCATATCCCCCAACGAATACTCATCTAAAAATGCTATCTTCATAGTTGAAAAATAACTCTTAATTTTTAATTCTCAATTCTCAATTGTAGTTGTGAGTTCTCTCACAACTACCGAGGCGCAGGCTATACCGAATGTTGCCGGCATATACGACACGGTGCCGACCTGCGACTTGTGGTTTTGCTCCTCACACAACACCATTGCGCCCTCTACGGGTGGCTCTGCCGAAAAAATAGCCTTAAATCCCTTGCGGATACCAATTTTGTGCAGTCGCTTACGCAACATGTGCGCCAAAGGGCAGTGATGTGTCTTGGAGATATCGGCAATCTCGACCTTCGTAGGGTCTAATTTCGCCCCTGCGCCCATCGAACTTACAACGGGATATTGTCGGTCTAAACAACCCTTTATTAGAGCGAGTTTTGGCGATAGTGTATCTATCGCATCTACCACATAATCAAAGCGTTCGCTATCGAGTAGAAGGTCTGTTTTTTCGTCTTTGATATAGTCTGTTACCACCCTTAAATCGAGTGCGGGGTTGATATCGCGAAGACGCTCCGCCAGAACTTCACTCTTCGGGCGACCGATGGTAGAGTGGAGGGCTATGAGTTGGCGGTTAATGTTGCTCTCGCCTACGCAGTCCGAGTCGGCAATAGTCATCTTGCCGATACCGCTGCGTACCAACATCTCGGCAGCGTATGCACCCACACCACCAAGCCCCACAACAAGGACATTAGCCCCTTGCAGTGTCTTTATTTTCTCCTCGCCAAAGAGGAGTATGCTTCGTTCTAACCACATATCCCTTTGTAACAGTACTACAAAGATAGTGAAAACGATTAAGAATTAAAAATTGTTTTTTGTTATATTTTATTGTTTTCATCCTTTTTTTTACTACCTTCGCAAAAAGATATAGAAAGAGAGAAATAACGCAAGTAAAAACCACAAAAAATACTAATCATGAAAAACCGATTTTTAGCAATTGTAGTTGCAGTAGCCGTATTTACAACATCGGCTACTGCACAAATCACTGGCGTAGAGTTAGCACGAAAGTCGCAGAGTGGTGATATGCTGACTCACAAGAACGAGAAGGTTATTCGCACTGTAGAAATGGACACCGAGATTGTTGTGTGCGGAGGCGGCCTTGCAGGTATTTGTGCAGCAGTATCGGCTGCCCGCAATGGCTCAAAAGTCATCCTTATACAAGACCGTCCTGTACTTGGCGGAAACGCATCGAGCGAGATGCGTATGGGTATCGTTGGCGTTAGAGAGAGTAAATATCAGGAAACCGGCATTCTCGAAGAGATGCAATGCCGAAACTTCTTCTATAACCCATTGCAGCGTTACCCTCTTTGGGATGATATCTTCTACTCCACCGTTATTGAGGAGCCTAATATCCGACTTCTGCTCAACACTTCGGTACGCGATGTGGTAATGAACGGCAAGGAAATTGCAGCTGTAAAGTGCTGGAACAGCAACAATTACACCGAGTACACCATTTCGGGTAAATTATTCATCGATTGTACAGGAGATGGTATTCTTCGTCTTTCGGGTGCAGAGTATCGCCGAGGAACCGAAGCAAGAACCACATACAACGAGTCCTATTTGTCAAACGACAAGTCGAACAACCTCACCATGGGTAATTCCATTCTTATTCAGATGCGTAAGACTGACAAGCATCATCCATACAAGGCTCCCGATTGGGCTTACCACTACACCGATGCCGATTTCAATTACGACACTCCTCAGCCAACAACTCCTGGACACAAATTCTTGTACAAGATTATACACCGAGTTCACGACAACAATTTCTGGTGGGTAGAGTGTTCGAGCGTGAAGTTTGACACTATTTTCGATGCTAACGAGGCCCAATTCGAGTTGAAAAAGATTGCATACGGAATTTGGGAGTATATCAAAAATCATCCTGACGGCAGAGGTCACAACTATGAACTCGTATGGATTGGAGCTATTCCAGGAAAGCGCGAATCGACACGCTATGTTGCACCGCACACCCTCACACAAGAGGATATTTTATCGGGCGGTCATTTCGAGGATGTTGTTGCATACGGTGGTTGGGACCTTGATGATCACGATCCTAACGGCTTTGAGAACAGAGGTCCAGCAAGCTATATCTACAAGATTAAGCAGGGATATGGCATTCCTTTCGACTGTTTATACTCTGTAAATGTTCCAAACCTAATGTTTGCTGGTCGCGATATTTCCACCTCGCACATGGCATTCTCGGCTACTCGTGTAATGGCGACTTGCGCACTTATCGGTCAGGCAGCTGGTACTGCGGCAGATATGATTATCGACAAAAACACAACTCCTGCTGGTCTGCGCAAAGATTACATAAAAGAGTTACAGGATAGATTGGAGGATGACGACTGTATGTTGCCATATCGTTGGCGCAAGATCTACCCACTTACTGCTGCAGCGAAGACACTCGCAGCAAACGAGCCAATGCGCAATGGTATCGACCGCGAGTGGGATGGTACAGACAATGGTGTATATGCAGCTGTAGGCGACAAACATCTGACCTACACTTGGGATAAGCCAATCACAGCTTCTAGTGTACGCTTCGTCTTCGATTCTGATTTAAAAATTCGCGGCAAACGAATGCGCAAGTTGGAGGAGACATCGGAGCGCAGTCCTATGCCTTCGGAGATGGCTCGCGACTTCCGTGTAGAGGTACGCATACCAGCAAAGAACAAGAAGGAGAGCAAAGCCTTTGCGAAAAATCCTGAGGCTGGCGAGTGGAAAACTGTAGCAACAGTTACTGACAACTTCCGCCGTCTTGTAAAGTTGAATTTCGATGCAGTAAACACCGATGCAGTCCGCATCGTAGTCGATAAGACTTGGGGGGCAGAGAAAGCTCACATCTTCGCTTTCGATGTGAAGTAATAAATAAGAGCCTGTCTAACAAATGGTTAGGCAGGCTTTTTTTGTGTTTATCTTTTTTTGGGAGGAGCAAACAGTATATTTTAAAATAAAATTATTTTCTGCTATCCTCTTTTCTCTTTCAGTTTTTTTCGCTATATTCGCACAATAATTATATATATTGCTTAAAAATAGTCTATGGAAAAGTTGATTGAAACCATTGTTGCGGGTATTCAGGATAAGAAAGGTAAGGATATTGTATCTCTCGATTTGACGGGCTTCGATGGTGCGATTTGTTCGCACTTTGTGGTCTGCAATGCCGACTCTACGGCACAGGTGGCTGCTATTGCCGATGGTATCGAGGAGAAGGTCTACGAGGAGTTGCACGAGAATCCTTGGCGTGTAGAGGGTAAACAGACAGGTCTGTGGGTGGCACTCGACTATGTCGATGTGATTGTCCATATCTTCCAGAGCGACCTGCGCGACTACTACCGCTTGGAGGAGTTGTGGGCTGATGCGCCTATGGTTAAGTACGAAAGCGAAGATTAGACCACTCTTTTTGGATATACTTTTCCGCCCGAAAAATCGTTAATAGGGTGGAACAATGTGTGATTTTTAATTTTTTATGGCAAAAGAGAAGAGAAACATAAACTTTCCACGCCCAAATATCATGTGGCTGTGGAGTGCGATAATACTCGTTATTATCGGATATTGGATATTCAATAACGAGGAGGCAGCCCCCGTAAAGTCCGACTGGGCAACGGTGGAGCAGTTGGTGAATAGCGGTGATGTCGAGAAAATTATGGTTGTAAATCGCGATGAGGCGCGCGTGGCACTCAAAGAGGGCAAGGCGGACGAACTTCGCGATAGCGATTTGCGATATAAGAATATGCCCAAGAGTGGCTATCAGTTCTACTTCAATATCGGCTCGGTAGATTCGTTCAAGGCCGATTTGGAGAAGGCGGAGGAGCAGTCGGGCAATAGCGTGGTGCTTACCTTCGAGAATGAAAAACCTTGGTACGACTCGTGGCTTATGGGGTTGTTGCCTTGGGTGGTGATGTTCGGAATTTGGTTTCTCATTATGCGCGGAATGTCGCGTGGCGGAGGTCCGCAGGGTGGCATTATGAATGTCGGCAAGGCGCGTGCGCAGGAGTTCGACAAGGAGGATGCCGACAAGCGTGTGACATTCAAAGATGTTGCAGGCTTGGAGGAGGCAAAGGTCGAGATTATGGAGATTGTCGATTTCTTGAAGAATGCCCCTAAATATCGCGAACTCGGAGCGAAGATTCCAAAAGGCGCACTCCTTGTAGGTCCTCCGGGAACGGGTAAAACCTTATTGGCTAAGGCTGTGGCAGGTGAGGCGAATGTACCTTTCCTCTCGATTTCGGGTTCGGACTTTGTGGAGATGTTTGTGGGTGTGGGTGCTTCGCGTGTGAGAGATTTGTTCGACCAAGCAAAGAAGAAGGCTCCGTGCATCGTCTTTATCGATGAGATTGATGCCATTGGTCGTGCGCGTGGCAAGAATGCGGGATTTTCGGGTAATGACGAACGCGAAAATACTCTCAACCAACTGCTTACCGAGATGGACGGTTTCCAGACCAATGCAGGTGTGATAGTCTTGGCGGCTACAAACCGTGCCGATATTTTGGATAAGGCGTTGATGCGTGCAGGTCGTTTCGATCGTCAGATCGAAGTGGGATTGCCTGAGTTGCACGAGCGCCGCGAGATTTTCGATGTGCATCTTCGCAAGTTGAAGTTGGACAAGGATTTAGACCGCGACTTCTTGGCAAAGCAGACTCCGGGATTTTCGGGTGCCGATATTGCGAATGTTTGCAATGAGGCGGCTCTGATTGCTGCGCGTCATAATAAGGAGTGCGTGGGTAAGGAGGATTTCCTCGCTGCGGTGGATAGAATTATCGGTGGCTTGGAGCGTAAAAATAAGGTTATAACTCCGCAGGAGAAGAAGACGATTGCCTACCACGAGGCGGGACACGCTACGGTGTCGTGGCTGCTCGAACATGCCAATCCGCTTGTGAAGGTTACGATAATTCCGCGCGGAAAGGCGTTGGGTGCAGCGTGGTATCTGCCCGAGGAACGACAGATTACCACCCGTGAGCAGATGATGGAGGAGGTCGCTTCGTTGTTGGCAGGTCGTGTGGCAGAGGAGAAGTTCTTTGGTTATCTCTCGACAGGCGCGTTGAACGACTTGGAGCGCGTGACGAAGATGTGTTACGCGATGGTTGCATACTACGGTATGAGCGATGGCGTAGGCTCGATGAGTTACTACGACTCTACGGGACAGAGCGATATGGCATTTACGAAACCTTACTCGGAGCGTACGGCGCAACAGATTGACGATGAGGTGCGCACATTGATAGCGAAGGCGCGAGCAATGGCGGAGCAGGTTATTGACGAGCATCGCGATGGCTTGATTGAGTTGGCGGAGTTGCTCTTGGAGCGCGAGGTTGTCTTTACCGAAGATGTAGAACGCATTTTCGGCAAGCGCAAAGGCGCAGCCGAAAAAATTGACAATTGACAATTATAGAAAATAAACTAACCTAAACTATGAGTGATAAATTGAAAAACCTGTTGGTACGAACATTGAGCGGTGTAGTGCTGCTGCTGCTGTTTGTTGGCGCGTTGTTGTGGTCGAAGTGGAGTGCAGGTGCACTCTTTGCAGTGGTTATGATAGGCGGACTTGTCGAGTTCTATCACCTCTGCCGTAAGGCTAACGCCGAGCCGATGTATAGCGTGGGTATTGCTACCTCGTTGGCTATCTTCGGATTGGCATTTACGGTGCTTTTGCAGTGGGGTACTCCTGCCACCGATATGACTGGTCGCATCGTGCTGGGGGCTCTGCTTTATACGATGTTGATGGTGCCGACAGCATTTGTCTGCGAGTTGTGGCGTAAGAGCGCGACACCGATTGCCAATATCGCAACGACATTTATGGGCGTTATATATGTGGCGTTGCCGATGGCTATGTTGCTCTTTATCCCGCAGTTGCTTGTCGGCAAGTGGTCGGGATTGGCGATGTTGGCGTTTGTCGGAATAATTTGGATAAACGATGTTTTCGCATATTTGGTTGGCGTTACACTCGGCAAACATCGCCTCTGCGAGCGTATCTCGCCCAAGAAGTCGTGGGAGGGTTTCTTCGGCGGTCTGATTGGTGCAGTTGGCGCAGCGGTATTGTTCGGTCATCTCTTTGGTGGCAACCTTCTTGTGTGGGGAGGTCTTGGTGCCGTTACGGCATTGGCAGGTGTGGCAGGCGACTTGGTTGAGTCGCTGATGAAACGCGAGGTCGGTGTTAAGGACTCGGGACGAATGATGCCGGGACATGGGGGATTCATGGACCGCTTCGATGCTTTGTTCCTCGCGGTGCCATTTGCGTTTATATACCTTATCCTCAATTTTTAGTTCGATAAATTAACCTATAAAACTTCGTAATATGATAAAAATTAGCAGAGAAGGTTTCAAAATTATAACCGTGTCGGGAGTGGTATTGCTGGCATTCTGGTTCCTTATATTCTACATGCTGAAAGCGAATGATCTGGACTGGCTTATCGCGCTACTTTCGGTGTTGTTGGTGGTATTTTGGTTTTTCATTATCTCCTTCTTTCGCGACCCGCGCCGCGTGCGTATCCACGATGATGACCTTGTCTTTTCGCCTTGCGATGGTCGTGTGGTTGTTACCGAGATTGTGAAAGATGACGAGTACTTCGATGGCGAGGAGAAGATGCAGGTATCGATATTTATGTCGGTGACAAATGTACACATCAACTGGTCTCCGGTGGGGGGTATTGTAAAGTACTTCAAGTATCACCCGGGCAAGTTCCTTGTGGCTTGGCACCCGAAGTCTTCGACCGACAATGAGCGCACCACGACCGTAGTCGAAACAAAAAATGGCGTGGAGGTGTTGTTTCGCCAGATTGCAGGTGCTGTGGCACGCCGCATTGTGTCGTATGTAAAGGTTGGTGAGCATGCAGAGCAGAATAAACCGTTCGGTTTTATCAAGTTTGGCTCACGCATTGATATACTACTTCCAAAAGATGCGAAGTTGCTTGTCGAGATTGGTGATAAGGTGGTAGGCACACAAACTCCGATTGCCCGTATTGGTGGCGTTCAGGAGGAGTCGCTCGAAACACCCGAAGAGGAGACCTTGGAAACGGAAAACTAAAAGCGGAAAACTTCTTGAATGGGAAATAGTGTGAATAACAATTTGACTGTGCAGACCTTTCTGCGATGGGTAATGGGACTCTCTGTAGTTGTCGCTGTCGGAGCGGTGATGTGGTACTTTCGCGAGGTGGTGGTCTATATCCTTGTCTCGGCGGTGTTGGCAATTGTTGGACGACCATTGGTAAGCCTACTTTGCAGAATTAGGGTTAAACGCTTTGTTCTGCCTCGCTGGTTGGCTGCGGCAGTGACATTAGTGCTGTTGTGGCTGGTTATCGGCGGTCTGCTTTCGTTGATTGTACCTCTTGTAGCGGGTAAGGTCTACGAGTTGTCCTCGCTCGACTTGCGCTCGGCATTGGAGGGCATTGACGAGCCTTTGGAGCGAATGCAGAGTTATATTTCAACAATTTTTGTACTGCCCGAAACTCACTTTTCGATATCGGATATCATAGTCTCGACACTACGCCAGTTCCTCAATTATGATACTGTCAATTCGGTCGTATCATCGATTATCAACACAAGCATGTCAGCGGTGATAGTTCTATTCTCGGTATCGTTCATCACATTCTTTTTCCTCAAAGAGGACGGACTATTCTCGAATATGGTGTCGGCAGTCTTCCCCGAGAAGTATAATGAGAATGTACATCGTGCCATCGATAAGGTGTCGTTACTCTTGTCGCGTTACTTTACGGGACTCCTGACCGAGAGCCTTATTATTTCGAGCATTATCGCCGCGGTACTGTTGCTCTTTGGCATGAAGGTCGAAGATGCTTGCTTTATTGCGGTGATTATGGGAATGTTTAATGTGATCCCTTATGCAGGACCTGCTTTCGGAGCCCTTGTGTCGATGTTTATAGGCATTGTTTCGCCTATTGATGGCTGTACAATAGCCTACACTCTTACGGTGATACTCTGTACAATATGCGTAGTCAAGGGTGTCGATGACTTCGTTTTGCAACCGACAATCTACTCCTCGAAGGTTTCGGCACACCCGTTGGAGATATTTATTGTGATTTTGATGGCGGGTTCGGTAGGCGGCATTGTTGGTCTGCTTGTGGCTGTGCCGTCTTATACCGTTTTGCGTGTCTTTGCCAAAGAGTTCTTCTCGGAGGTGTCGCTCGTGCGCAAACTAACCAAGGAGATTTAAGAAGATGCGAACTATCGAGGGAGTTATTGTCGGAGGTAATCAGTTGGGGCGCAAGTTGGGCTTCCCGACCGCTAATATCGCTATTGACGATACGCTCGATATCGAGAATGGGGTATATGCCTCGAAGGTGCTGTTCGAGGGTAGGGAGTATGCGGCAATGACAAATGTCGGTGTGCGACCATCGGTTGATGGCTCGAAACGACTGCTCGAAACACATCTCTTTGACTTTCAAGGCTCACTCTACGGCTTACGATTGCGAGTGGAACTGATTGAGAAGATTCGTGACGAACAAAAATTTTCCTCAGTCGAAGAGTTACGCGCTCAAATTGCAAAAGATGCTGAAACAATAAAAACGCTAATAGCCAATGGCTAATGGCTAAAAGCCCAATATATATGAAGAATATTTTAATTGTCGCTCCTACCGAGCGTGAAAACCGAAATATCCGCCTCGCGATTGAACGCAAGGGCTCAGAGTTGAGAAATCGCTATACCGTGGCATTTAGCGGTATAGGCAAGGCTGCCGCTGCGGCAACCCTTACACGCCACCTTATGCAGGCAGAGCAATCCTACGACCTTGTAGCCGTTATTGGCTATGCCGCAGGTACGCTCGGCTTTAAGCAGGGCGAGATTGTGGTGCCGAATCGTGTGCAGTACCACGATACCGATATCCCCGATGGATTTATTCCGGAGGTTACCGATGCACGACAACTGCTCGGCACAGACGATGTTACGGTCTTTACGGGCGACTCCTTCGTAAATGCCCGTTCGGTTGCTGAGATTAAGGCTCGTTTTGGAGTGGAGAGGGCGATTTTCGATATGGAGATAGGAGCAATCGCTATCGCCTGCGAAATGGCTGGTAGCGTGCCACTCCTCGCAGTAAAGGTTATCTCTGATGTTCCCGAGGACGGACACACCGAATTCTCCTACGAGGAGTTTGCGAATACATGGGTGGACTTTACTCCAATTTTGAATGAAGTGGAAAAGTCGTTCTGATGAGTTCTTTTTGTACCTTACTTCGGTCGTCAAATTCCTCACATAGGTCCACTATGCTGCGGATTTGTCGCCTTGTAACGCACAAAAATAATCACATCATTTACGATTTTTAGGAGTAAAAAATCGCATAAATAGCAGTAAAAAATAATTCTTAATTCTCAATTCTTAATTCTTAATTGTGAAAAAGTCAGTAGTTCCATCTTTTGATGTAGATCATCGAACATTGCGCGAGGGCTTGTACCTTCGTTCGACATACAAAATTAACGACTCACTTTCGGTCTTGTCGTGGGATTTGCGCTTCTGTGCGCCGATGGATAAGTGCCCGCTCTCCTCGGGTGTGGTGCACACTATTGAGCATCTTATGGCATACCATCTCCGCCTCGACGAGAAGATTGGCGCAAGCATCGTGTCGTTCTGCCCAATGGGCTGTCAGACAGGTTTCTACCTCTCGACAATGAACGATGTTACGGCAGAGGATATCGCCGCAGCATTGCAGAAGGTCTACGACAAGGTCTTCCCAATCAAGAGTACCGAGGATATTGTTGGTCTGAACGAGGTGCAGTGCGGAAATCCAGCACTCTACGCTATCGAGGAGACCAACAAGGCTATGCAGGCATATATCGAGGTGTTAAATGCGTAGAATAGGCGTAATATCCGATACGCACGGTATCTTCGATGAGGTGTTGCGTGACTTTTTGCGCGATGTCGATGAGATCTGGCATGCCGGCGATATCGGCTCGATAGAACTGGCAGACGAGATAGCCAAGTTCAAACCTCTGCGTGCGGTATATGGTAATATCGATGGCGGTGCTACGCGCTACACCTATCAGCCCTTTGCCTTTTTTCGTGTGGAGGAGGTCGATGTGCTGATGACTCATATCGGAGGCTATCCGCGCCGCTACTCGCCGCAGGCATTGGCGAAAATTCGGGCTTCGCGTCCTAAGATTTTCGTCCCGGGACACTCGCATATCTTGCGTGTAGAGTACGATAAAATCTACGACCTGCTACATATCAACCCCGGGGCGGCGGGTTGTTACGGATTTCATAAGGTCCGCACGGCACTCCGCTTTACGATAGATGGTAGCGATATCAAGGATATGGAGTTGGGCGAATGGCAACGAATTAACCACTAATAATATAAAAGAACGAGGCATTTCGATAGCCTCGTTCTTTTATTAGGGTATTGTATTGCTAAACTATCTTCTTGGTCCGTACCAACCTCCCGATGAGGTGCCACGATTTACACCCACCGAGCCGCTCGACTCCTTGTAGTTGTAGTCCGACATTTTGGTAGAGCCCTTCTTGCCGAAGTGGCGGAGATTATATACAAACTGCACCGAGAAGTAGCGACCGATACAACTGTTCCACGCATTCTGCGTATATCCAGAGCCTGTGGTGCGGGCAAAAGATGTATTCTGGTCGAATATGTCATTTACGCCAATCTGTACCTCTCCACGCTTATTCTTGAATACTTTGCAACCAAGATATACATTGCATAGCACATAATCCTCGTTGTACTTATTTGTAAAGCCCAAGTACTGCACATACGATACGGCTGCTGTCAAGGTCAATCGCTTCAAGAATACCCACTTCAAATTACCATTTACCGAGTGGTTGAAGTACTCGTTTTTGGCGGTCTGTCCGATAGTATTCCACGCCTGATTGTATGTTCCGCGCCACGATACGGTAAAGTCTATATTCTCCGAGATATTGCTACCGAGTGTGAGCGAAGCATCGTAGCCGATATTGTTGGCGAGGTTTGTCTGATAGTTGTGGTCGATAATGTTCTGCAATACATTGCCGTTCTCGGGCGTGATGTATATCGCCGAAGGGATACGATTGTAGGATACACCGCCCATAATGTTGAGGTTACACTTCATAAATGACAACGGCACACCGAGCGATACATGGGTACGCAACGAGTAGTAGCCATCGAGGTTTTCGTACGAGGTAACCTCCTTTGGCGAGTATTGCTCTCCATTGTTTGTTGGTATATCTTTGCCATTAAACTGCTCGGTTGGCAACTTTGCTCCGCTGGTGTTGTTCCATGTCGAGGTCGAGATGTAGTCCTGCTGAATTTGAGTGTTGAACATCCACATAAAGGTTATACCCTTATCCACCTTCGAGAGGTTGTAGTGCGCCGAGATGTTGTGTACAAATGCAGGATTGAGAGCCGTATTACCTACGCTGATATATTGCGGATTTGATACATCAAAGATGTTCTGCAATTGCGTGACAGAAGGGTTGTCTGCCCACGAACGGAAGAATACGCGCAGGGTGTTCTCTTTGTTAAAGGCGAGGTTTGCCATTGCAAAGTACATGAAGTCGTTGTAGTGTTTGTCGATTTTGTCGCCCTGCTCTCCCACGATACGACCATCGAGCTCGGAACGCTGGTAGTAGAGGTTTGCAACCACTGTGTTTTTACTCTTTGAGTAGCGGAAGCCCGGACCTACGCGGTGTGTCCAGAAACCACTGCGGTACTCCTGCGTCATATTCGGATTGACAACCTTGTCGCCCCAACTATCGTTGGTGTAGAAGGTGTTTTTGTCGTTGCGCTCGTGGTCGTAGTTCATGCGATATTGCAACGAAATTTGCGCCGATTGGCTGATTGGCTCGTTGTAGGTCACATTCACACGCGCCGCATACTCCTCACTCGGACGGTGGATATACTGATAGAGTGGCGAGTAGAGCAGTGTGTTGTTTGCCATATCCTGCCATGACTTACCCTCGCCGAAGTATTCGTTGTTGGCATTTTGGTAGTCTGAGCCCTCGCTCTTGTCGTAGCGAATACCGTTTGCCTCGTTGGCTGCGGTGCGCTGGTCGCGCTCGTTATTTTGGTAGTTGAAGCGACCGCCAATAGTGAGCGTTCTGCCCGGCTTGCCCAACTTGGTACGCAACTGCAAGAATTCGTTGAATTGGTAGGCGTGCATCTGGCTCCAACTATACGAGTTGGTGTATGCCAGCGACTGGTGCGATGAGTTCTCCAACTCCTCGGCATCGTCATTCTCGCCTATGGTGTAACCCAAGGTCGTAGACTCGGGGTTATTGCCCTGATAGGAGAACGATGTTCGCGACATCAACGATGCGCTGCGCGATATTTTCCAGTCGATGCGGGCATTGAAGCGTGCGTTGTAGTTCAGCGTGTTCGATACACCCTGCTGCCACATATAACCGATAGGCATCGGAGCCTCGTACCAACGCTCGGTGCGAGAGTTGTTTTCGGTGTCGGTGTGGTTGAAAAAGAGAGAACCTTGGAACTTCACATTCTTGCGGCGTCCCCACTCGTCAGAGTAGTTTGCTCCAATCGAGTTTACAAGGGCGATACCACTCTGTGGCTTCACCATATATGAGCCAACGCTGCGGCGCATACCGCGACCACCGCCTTGACCTGCATTGCCACTTACGCCGAGAATATCCTCGAACGAGAAGTTTTGCTGATTGACATTGTTGAATAGTCCTATCAACGACACGCGGGCATCACCTTGGAAGAAGTTTATGTTTCCACCGACAATCCACTTGTGACCCTTTGCCAACTCGTCATCGGAGTTTGGCTCGTAGCCGTAGCCTGCATACATCTTACCGAACTGACCTTGGCGCATACCCTCCTTGGTTATGATGTTAATCGCCTTGTAGCCTTCGCCATCGTCCATACCCGAAAACTCGGCACTATCGCTCAACTTGTTGAATACCTCGATACGGTCTACCGCCTCGGCAGGCAACGACTTGATGGCGGTATTGACATCCTCGCCGAAGAACTCTTTGCCATCGACAAAAATTTTCTTGATGGTTTCGCCCTGCGCTTCGACCGAGCCATTCGAGATATTGATGCCCGGCATCTTCTTCAACAGTCCCTCGACATCGGCATCGTTCGACACCTTGAATGCCCCCGCGCTATAACTGAGTGTATCGCCATTCTGCGAGGTACGCAGTGCCTTTACGGTTTTTACGACTGTTGCGATACGCTCTGCCTGCTCGGTCATTACGATTTTGCCGAGCGAGAGCGATGTTCCCGAGAGTCGGAAGGTCTTTGTCGCATCTTTGTAGCCGATAAATGTTGCTACCAATGTGTAGTTACCATACGGCAGACCGTTGATTGCTACATATCCGTTTGCGCCCGAGGTGTAGTACTTCTTGTTGTCGGGCTTGGCTGTTGGGTAGACCTCTACAACTGCACCCATAACGCCCTGCTTGGTCTCCGAATCAATAAGCGATAGGGTGACCTTGCCGGATTGAGCAAATGCTGTCGCCGTAAAAATTGTAGCCAGTACGAAAACGATAAAACGCTTCATTATAGTTGTAATTTTTTGTGTTCAATTCTCTGTTTTGTCAGGGAGATAGCCCCCTCCCATTAAAAGTTGCGCAAAGGTAATGAATATAATTCATACTACTCAATAAAAATGGCTGAAATGCCCTAAAATCGGGGGTGAAACGCCCAATAAAATAGTTGAATAATCGCAAATACCACTGTTTTTGAGGCTCTCCGCGATGCTCCGAATTTGTGGAATAGGATTTTTTTTGTACTTTTGTGGAGATGTAAGATACACAAGCCAATAGAGGCGAAATCATAAATAGAGAGATGAACAAGAAGTTAGAGGCTACGGCACGATTGATTGAGGTGATGGATCGCCTGCGCGTGGAGTGTCCGTGGGATAGAGAGCAGACCATACACTCGTTGCGCAACAACACCATCGAGGAGACCTTCGAGTTGGCAGATGCCATCACCGACAACGATATGGAGGGCATCAAGGAGGAACTTGGCGACCTCTTTCTGCACATTGTATTCTACTCGAAGATTGGCGAGGAGCAGGGCATGTTCAACCTTGCCGATGTGGCAAACGGAGTTTGCGACAAACTAATCTACCGCCACCCGCATGTTTATGGCGATGTTCTCGCCGAGTCACCCGAGGAGGTAAAGCAGAACTGGGAGGCATTGAAACTCCGCAAGAAGGCACGCAAGAGTGGCGTTCTTGGTGGCGTACCTCGCTCACTGCCCGCGATGGTAAAGGCGTTCCGCATTAGCGAAAAGGCTGCTGCCGTAGGTTTCGACTGGAACTCGGCAAGCGAGGTGTGGGACAAGGTGAACGAGGAGATGCGCGAGATCGAGGTGGAGATGCAGAGTGGCGACAAGGATAAGTTGGAGGCGGAGTTTGGCGACCTCTTCTTTGCCCTTATCAACGCCTGCCGCAAGAGTGGCATAGACCCAGAGAATGCTTTGGAACGCACAAACAAGAAGTTTATTCAGCGTTTTAACCATGTCGAAAAGCGCGTTGCCGAGCAGGGTAAGATGGTGAGCGAAACCCCGCTTGACGAACTCGAAGGATATTGGCAAGAAGCAAAGCAATAACGCACAGCGTTATTGCAAATAAAAATTAGGAATTAAAAATTAAGAATTTTTTATGGCTTACATAAAGAGTGTTAGAGGTAAGACACCTGAGGTTGGCGAGGGAACATTTGTAGCCGAAACGGCTGTATTGATTGGAGATGTTACGGTGGGTAAAGACTCCTCGCTTTGGTACAATGTAGTGTTGCGTGGCGATGTGAACAAAATCACCATTGGCGACCGCACAAATATCCAAGATGGAACGGTGATCCATACCCTCTACGATAAGTCGCCGAAACCATCGCAAACCCACATTGGCAACGATGTGTCGGTGGGTCACAACGCAACGATTCATGGTGCAATAATCGAGGATAACTGCCTTATCGGCATGGGTGCAACCATTCTCGACAATGCCGTAGTGGCATCGGGTTGCATTATCGCGGCAAATGCATTGGTACTCTCCAACTCGAAGTTGGAGCCAAACTCGGTATATGCCGGTGTACCTGCCAAGAAGGTCAAGGAGGTAACACCTGAGCAACGAGAGCAGATTATTAAGCGCATTGCGACCGACTACCGCCTCTACGCTTCGTGGTACGAGGAATAGACGAAAGAAATGCAAAATGCAAAATTATTTTTTCAACTACTCACTGCTAACTACTAACTATGATTAGACGCCTGAAAACCACTTCACCATACACGGGTTATATATTTGTAGCGATAGTTGTAAGCCTTGTCTGCAACTTCTCCTATCTGTTGTTGCTTGTGGCGAACCAGTCCGATGTTGGTCGCCGCCATAGTATCAGAACTCGCGACAACCGAGCGATAGTGGAGGTTACGGGTAATCTCGCCATATCGGGCGATGGCTACGGTTATATTGTGACCGAGGTGGGAGATAGCATCTACATAGACCGCCAAAAGGTGCATTGGCTCGGGTTGGAACAGGAAGATAAACTCCTTGTCGAGGCTTCGGAGCAGAAGCATATCGATGCAGACCACCTTATTATGCGCCGTGTGCTTGAACGCAACGATAGTAAATTCGACTATGGCGCACTGTATCGTGGCTCGGAGCAGTGGCACCTTGTGCTCTATCAGTTTATATTCTACTTTATCCTCGCCTTTGTATTGCTGATGATAATGAACGCAAAGGGGCGCGATGTCACATGGCAGCAATTCCTTGTTCGTTCGGCAATATGTGCGGTGATAACCCTTGCAACATACTTTATTTCGCCTGTGCCACTTATGCACTCGGGTGAGGTTATTCCGGTCTATCAGAGTAGAAACATTGTGGAGTTTGTTGTTGTGTTGAAGTCGATATTTATGTTTGCAATCGTAGTTCTCTACTCGCGCATCTACACGCTGCTCCATCGCGAACAACAGATTTCGCTCGAAAACGAGATGCTCCGCAACGAAAACCTCACCACACGCTACAATATGCTGGTGAGTCAGATAAATCCGCATTTCCTCTTCAATTCACTCTCATCGCTCTCGATGCTCGTACGCGAAAAGGACGAGGAGCGAGCTTTGAAGTATATCGACCAACTCTCCTATACCTTCCGCTACCTCTCGCAGAATGGCGCAAACTCGAACTTTGTAGTTCTGCGCGAGGAGATAGAGTTTGCCGAGGCGTACTGCTACCTCTTCAAGATACGCTATGCGGATAAAATTGCCTTCGACTTCGATATCGAGGAGAGGTATCTCGACTACAAACTGCCACCAATATCGTTGCAACCACTTATCGGAAATACCGTAAAGCACAACGCCATAAGCAGCAAAAAGTTGTTCCGTGTGCGCATCTACACCGAAGAGGGCTACCTCGTTGTCGAGAACGAAAAACGCCCGATGTTGGAGCCTAATGGTGGTACGGGTGTAGGGTTGTCAAATCTGGATAGCCGCTACCAGTTGTTGCTCAATCGCAGTATTGAGATTATCGACAACGACAAAGAGTTTATCGTGAAATTACCACTCGAAAAAAACAATGAATAATGGAGCCGTTGAGAGTTGCCATAATAGAAGATGAGACCGCCGCAGCGCACAACCTGACGGCGATACTCCGCAAGATATCTCCCGAGGTGGAGATTGTTGCCACGATAGATACGGTGGTGGATAGTGTCGAGTTCTTTCGCACTGCCCCTGCCCTCGACCTTATATTTATGGATATCCATCTCGCCGATGGAGCCTCGTTCCGTATATTCGATAGTGTGGATATCGCTACGCCGATAATTTTTACGACCGCCTACGACCAATATGCGATAGAGGCATTCAAGGTAAACAGCATCGACTACCTGCTCAAACCAATCAACGAGGAGGGGGTGCGTCACGCTATTGAGAAGTGGCAACGATTAGCCTCTACCGATCGCAACAACTACGCTTCGCGCGTAAATGATGTGGCGCATAACCGACAGACTGAGCAGCAGGTGTTTTTGGTACATTTTCGCGATAAAATTATCCCGTTGCAGAGCCACGATATAGCCTTTGTGCACACATCTGATGAGCGTGTAACGGCATATTGTTATAGTGGCGACAGATACCAGATAGAACTCACTCTCGAAGCCTTGCAGACACGATTGTCGGGTGCAGAGTTTTTCCGCGCCAATCGCCAATTTATCATTTCGCGTAAAGCGGTGAAGGATATCTCGGTATGGTTTGGCAGCCGCCTGTCAGTAAATCTCACGCTCGAAACACCGGAGCGTGTGATTATCCCGAAGGCTCGTGTTCACGAGTTTAAGCGTTGGCTAACCGAGTAGTCCAAATCGCAGACCTTACTTTATTACAAGTGGTTGGATAATAACCTTCTCTTCGGAGTCACTGATGCAGTCTGCAACAATGCGTATGGCAAATATCGGCTTACTCTTTGGGCGGATAGTTGTCTGACCATTGTTCAGTGAGCCTACACGAACAAACTTCTCTCCATCGTAGCACACTTCGAGATGTCCGTTGTATATTAGGCAGCGGTACAGGTGTTCGTGACCAGTTCTGACTTGCAGGTAGGAGCATTTCATCGGCTTCTCGAAGCGGAACTCTACCCAGTCGCCACTCTTTGCGGCACGAGTAGTGTAGGCTGCACTCTTGTACGAAGCACAATTCTCGGCTGTACGCCTCTTGCTGAACGGCATCGAGGAGGTGATGGTGCATTTCGGTGTGCGATGTGTGTAGTATGCCGGCGCGCCAACATCGTTGCTGTATCCCGTCATCAGGCGACTTTGGAATGTCACAAACGGAGCCATATCGGCATTTAGCGGTACCCTGAACTCGTCGGTCTTGTTGGTGCGAATATCCTTGTAGTATAGTTTCGAGCCATCGTCTGTTGATGCGAAAATTTTGCCCTTCTCAACCTTTATGGTTGGCGATTCGAGTCGGAATGTTGCACTCATTGCGTGAAGTTTGTGGTAGAAGTTACCCCTCAATACCGACATCATATCGCTGTGCGAACGGCGCGACTTGCTCCATGCTACCTCGGCAACTCCGAAGATGCGCGGGAAGAGCATATACTCAATATAGTCCGAGAAGTGCCCCTTCGGATTAATGTTTGCAAGATATATTTCACTCCAAAAGGCGCACTCAACGCCTGCGACATTTGCGCGCTGCTGTGCCGAGAAGCCTGCATTGTCAAACGAAAAATCGCAGATTGTTTTGAGCGATACACCTTTTGATGAGCGGTGTCCGCGCTCGTGGGTTGATTGTCGTTTGTCGAGATAGAAAACGCTCGAAGGCATAATAATAGTCGGATACCCTTTTTGGGTGGTTGATAGACACTGCTTCACACCGCGCCAGCCAGAAACCATTGTGCTTTTCGGGAGCAATCCCCCATCTACCGCTTCGTCCCAAACCACCGCCTTGCGGTTATACTTTGTGAGAATGTCGGATACGCGATTTAAGAAGTGCTGTTCAAGTTGTGGATAGTTTTGCAAACCCTTATCCTTCATTAATTTGTTGCAATTTGGGCATGGCTTCCAAAAATTGAATCTGACCTCATCGCCACCGATGTGAATATACTCCGATGGGAAAATATCGACCAACTCCATGATAATATCCTCGATAAGAGCGTAATTGCTCTCCTTGGCTACGCACCAAACATTACGAACATCGATACCGTTGGTATTCGATGTATCGGGTGTATAGTCGCAGAGAATCGAGGGGTGTACCACACCAAGAGCCTTGCTATGACCGGGCATATCAATCTCAGGTATAACCTCGATATTACGCTGTGCTGCGTATGCCACAATATCGCGTAACTCATCTTGCGTGTAGTAACCACCATATTTCTCGTTAAATCGACCGTAGATAGGGTGTAACTTTGAATCTCCGCCGCGGAAGCCTCCCTCTTTCGCAAAGTGTGGATACTTCCTAATCTCTACACGCCAACTTTGACTATCAGTCAGGTGGAAGTGGAGTTTATTCAACTTGCAGTATGCCATATAGTCCAACACGCGTTTAACCTCGTGTACCGGCTGGAAGGTGCGAGCCACATCGAGCAATAGACCGCGATAATGGTACTGCGGAGCATCTTTAACCTCGATATGCGACACCTCCATCGGGAGTGAAGCATTTTTTGTGTATATGGCGTGCGGAAGGAGTTGTAATAGTGATTGAATACCATTGAAGATACCTCCATATCCTCCTCCGCATATCTCGATACCACTCTCATTAATAGAGAGAGAGTACTCTTCGGCTGCAAATTTCTTGTTTAGGATAAGTCGTATAGTATTACTCTTCTTGCCTTTGTTTCGCTCTAACGGGAGGTATAGACGGAGATAATTAGCCGCATTCTCGAACTCCTTGTCACAGATAATAGCAGTACGCTCATTGATTGTGAAACGCCCCTCGCCCTTTGTTAGCGAGAGTGGTTGTGGAATAATATCGGTAAATAGCGGAGCAGGTTGTACAACCTTTATGGTGTCACTTCCTTTATCGTTTTTTGTCTTTGCGTTATTGTCTGCAAATGCGCATTGCGAAAGCAACATTACAAAAGCAAGAAGTAAATATCTCATAGTTTTAGGTTTATTATTCGCAAAAATAACAAAAATAGACGAAAAACTGAAAATTTGAGAGTTAAAAAAAACGAGAGCTCGAAGGCTCTCGTTTGATTGGTCGTTCTGTCAAGTTTGAACGGATTAGTTCAAACTTGGCAAGAACGAATAGTCCTTAGAATAGTGAAGGTGTTGCTCGACATAGTTTGCTGGGTACGAAACCTTAACATCTACAATCTTGTCACCCTCCTTAACCAACTCGTACTCAGGGTTCACAAAACCTCCGTAAGGCTCGATATTGAGAGCATAGTAACGCTCGCGCACCTCTTTGTGTAACTCTTGGTCAATCTTTACAGCGTACTTCTCAATCAACGCCTTTCCTGCCTCGAAGTCGCCCTCGCTCTTGATACGCTGAATCTCGCGCAACTGCTCACCGAAGATAGTGCGCAACTTGTCGAAGTCATTTACAACAAGGTAACGCTTGCCGTCTTTAACTACCCACTCGATAACATTGTCCGCCTTGCCGAGTTCGTAAGTCCACTCCGAGATAAGTTTGCGGTTACGCATGTGAGCCTGCTCAACATCTTTGCCCAACTCGATACGCGAGAACTGGGTCATCATACCGTTCATGACATACGATGCGTACTGAGCCTTTGCAACATCGAGCGAAGGAATCAAACCAATCTCAATCATCTTCTCATCGCCCAAGTAGTAGAGTGCGAAGAGGTCGGCACGAGTCTCTTCGAGTGGTGACGAATATACGCCCAACTCGGTGCCTGTTGTACCCGGAGCCAACTGTCCCGAGCCGTGACCGAGACACTCGTGGAGGTCGGTGTGGAGGTCGTCAGAGAGTTTGCCGTACTCCTTCATGCGTGCGCGGTCCTCCTCGCGGAGTACAAACTCCTCCGAGAAACCACCGCCCTGTGCAGCCTTCTTGTATGCGTAGGTGATGTTGTCGATAGTCACCGACTTCGAGCCGTAGTCCTTGCGAATCCAGTCTGCGTTAGGAAGGTTGATACCGATAGGGGTTGTAGGGTAGCAGTCGCCACCAAGCATTGCCACGGTGATAACCTTTGCCGAAACGCCCTTAACCTCCTTCTTGCGGTATGCAGGGTTGATTGGCGAGTGGTCCTCAAACCACTGCGCATTGTCCGAGATAATCTGTGTACGCTCACAAGCCTTCTTGTCACGGAAGTTCACAACCGACTCCCACGAAGCCTTCATGCCGAGTGGGTCGCCATATACTTCGGTAAAGCCGTTTACGAAATCGACATTCGACTCGGTATCCTGTACCCATGCAACATTGAACTCATCGAAGTCGCGCAAGTCGCCCGACTTGTAGTACTTGATCAACAGACCGATGGTAGTTTTGAGTGGCTCCTCGGCAACCTCTTGTGCCTTCTCCAACCAATATACAACCTGCTCCAACGCCTCGCTGTACATACCGCCGATTTTGTAGGTCTGCTCGTAGATCTTACCACTCTTCTTCACGAGCTTCGAGTTCAAACCGTACGAGATTGGGCGAGGGTCGTTGCCCGCCTTCTTAATCATCTTGTTGTAGAAGTTCTCAACCTCCTTCTGGGTTACACCCTCGTAGTAGTTACCTGCCGAGGTTGCGATAATATCCTCACCCTTGGTTTGGTTGAGTCGTGTAGCGTAGAGTGCAGGGTTGAAGATAGCCTCCAAGATAACCTCCTTCTCGACAGGTGACACAACAGCGCACTTGTCCCACTGCGCCGAGAACCACTCGCGCGAGAACTCTGGCGAGAACTTGTCGTTCGAGTAGTGGTGGTGGATACCGTTAGCCAACCAAACTTTCTTCAAATACTTCTCCATAGCCTTGAACTCGGTGCACTCCTTATCTCCCTCGTACAAGGTGTAGATCTTCTCCAATGCACGGCGAATTGTGAGGTTATACTTAAAGTTCTGGTCGAACAAGATGTCGCGACCACACTTTGCTGACTCTGCCAAGTAGTAGATTAAGAGTTTGTCGTTTAGTGTCTGATTCTCAAACTCAGGCACCTCGTAGCGGATAATTTTGACATCGTCAAAACGGTCCACAATCCAAGGCTGCTCTGCTGCCTGCTCCTTGCAAGAGGTCATAGCCATTGCAATAATTCCCATTGTTACAAAAACGATTTTTTTCATAATAACTAATATATTTATTTAAGTATTGTTTACAAGGTTAGAATAGATGTCTGAACACATCAATAAATATCTCTATCGCCATCCACATCGAAATGGCAAGTTTCATTCCCGTACCGATAAAGAACGAAAGAAACGAGCCAAGACCACTGCGCAGGGCGCGATTTCTGTCGCTGCTATCGTGCAATAACTCGGCAACCACAGCACCCACGAATGGTGCCACGATAATTCCCACAGGTCCGAAGAACATTCCTGCAATAACTCCCGCCATAGCACCTCTTTCGCCAGCCTTCGAGCCTCCAAACTTCTTGGTCATATACGAAGGCAGAATATAGTCGAGTATCGACACAAGCAGCGTCAGCACTCCGAATACAATCAGCCAAGTGAGCGAAATATCGGCATACGAGCAGAAGTATAGGCACAAGTAACCTGCATACGCCAACGCTACACCCGGCAGTACAGGTACAACACAGCCTATACAACCCACTACGCCAAATATAACGGCAAGTATCGACAAAAGTGTATCCACTTTGAATTAAAAATTAAAAATTATTTTTTCGTATAAATAATGGCTAATGGTCAATGGCTAATAGCCCCTTATTTTACCAATTTGTTGGTCGCTGTGTCGGGGAAGATAACATTCGGTTGGAATGTTTTTGCCTCCTCGAAATCCATCGAGGCGTAGGAGATAATAATCACTATATCGCCCACACTTGCCTTGTGTGCCGCTGCGCCATTGAGACAGATTACGCCACTGCCCGCCTCGCCCGGTATGGCGTAGGTTTCGAGTCGTTCGCCATTGGTGACATTCACCACCTGCACCTTCTCGCCACGAATAATGTTTGCCGCCTCCATCAATGCCGAATCGATGGTTATGCTGCCAACATAATCGACATTGGCCTGCGTAACATGTACTCTGTGAATTTTCGATTTTAAGACTTCGATTGTCATACTATTTAAGTTTGATATTGTCAATTAATCTAATTTCTCCTGCTTGAACTGCAATACAACCCTGTACGCGCTCCGAGTCGTTCCACGCCTCCACGCTCTGCATCGTGAGGGCATCAACAGCGGCAAAATATATCACCTTCAACAACTCGTTTTTCTCCACCTCGGCAGTAACCCAAGCGGTAAGTTCTGCGGGCGACATCTCGTCAACCTTTGCTTGTGCGGCACTCAACACCTCGTAGATATGTGGTGCTGCGGCACGATGCGCAGGTGTAAGCAAAAGGTTACGCGATGAACGCGCCAAACCATCGGTGTCGCGGATAATCGGGCAATCGATAATCTCGATATTGTAGCCGAGTTGCGTCACCATAGCACGAATTACGGCAATCTGCTGAAAATCCTTCTCGCCGAAGTATGCGCATGTAGGCTCCACAATAGCGAAGAGGCGCGATACCACCTGTGCCACGCCGTTGAAGTGTCCGGGGCGTGTTGCACCCTCCATAACCTTGTCGATTAGTCCGAAGTCGAACTGACGAGTGTCGGGCTCGGGATATATCTCCTCCACCGAAGGGAAGAGTACCAAATCGACACCTGCCGCTTCGAGCATTGCTGCATCGGCTTCGGGTGTGCGAGGGTAGTTGCGAAGGTCGTTCTTGTCGTTGAACTGCGTTGGGTTTACGAATACACTCGCCACCACAACATCGCACTCTCTGCGTGCGCGCTCTACCAGCGAGATGTGTCCCTCGTGTAGTGCGCCCATTGTTGGCACAAAGCCTATCTTTTTACCTTGACACGCTGCGAGTTCCTCGCGCAATGCCTTAACTGTTGAAACTGCTTTCATCTTTTTGGGTTTATACTTGTGGGCGCAAATATACAAATATAATTGACAATTGACAATTGACAATTGATAATTTTTACAAAAAAAGCCAAAGGCTTATTGCCAATGGCTTATTTCTCATCTCTCAATTCTCAGTTCTTAGCAGTAGTTCTCAATATCCTCTTTGGTGATGGTTTTGTCGCTTAGTACAACCAACCTCTCGATGATGTTGCGAAGTTCTCGGATATTGCCACTCCAACGCCTCTCGGATAATCTCTCAATCGCCTCTGCTTCAATCTCTTTGGTCTGGATATGATACTCGCGGCAGATGCTCTCCAAAAAGTAGTTTACAAGTATCGCCACATCGCCTTTTCGCTCACGCAAAGGTGGCACCTTTATCAGGATAACACCAATACGATGGTAGAGGTCCTCGCGGAAGTTACCCTCCCTTATTTCGTGTTCGAGGTTTTTGTTTGTGGCGGCAATAACACGCACATCGACATCGATATCGCGGTCGCTGCCCACACGCGAAATTTTGCGCTCCTGCAATGCACGCAGAACCTTCGCTTGTGCCGAGAGCGACATATCGCCAATCTCGTCCATAAAGAGCGTTCCGCCATCTGCCTGCTCGAATTTGCCTTTGCGTTGCTTGATTGCCGAGGTGAAGGCTCCGCGCTCGTGACCGAAGAGTTCGCTTTCGATAAGTTCCGAGGGTATGGCTGCGCAGTTAACCTCCACAAAGGGTGCTTCGGCGCGATGGCTCTTGCAGTGCAACCACTTTGCTACCAACTCTTTACCTGTGCCATTCTCGCCAGTTATAAGTACTCGCGCCTCGCTCTGTGCCACCTTGTCGATAAGTTGGCGAACATGAACTATGGCATCGCTCTCGCCAACTATCGGCTCGATGGTCGCACACTCGGCGTTATTGCGTTGGCGCGCCGGTTTAGGGCGGGGCGCAGATGTACTTTCGGCAGGCGGGGCGATAGCCTTACGAATCGATTTCAGCAGACGATTCATATCGATAGGCTTGGTCAGAAAATCGACCGCTCCGTGCCGTACCGCCTCGACTGCCGAGTCGATATCGTTGTCACGCGAGAGTATAATAAATGGTAAATTTGTGTCGGATAGCCCCTCGGTTGTGTCGGCGAGAATAATGTCGAAAGGTATATTTTCGCACATCTTTCGGGCGAGTGCCACCGTCTCGGCACTCTCGGTCGAGAAACCCTCAAACTCCAATCTTTCGCGCAGATTGTTGCGCACGCTTTTTGATTGTTCTAAAATTAAAACTTTTGCCATTTTGCTATTCACTAAAAAAATACTATTTTTGCATTCGGATAGTGCTTCAAAGGTAGAATTTTTGCCCGATACGACCTAATGTCGAAGCAGGGCGGAGGCAAGTCAATTTCGGGACTGTATATTCTATCGGTTGCGACCGAATGAGATACTTGCAAACCTATTATCTGCATTTGTGCACAATCGTTATTGTTTGAAAGGATATTTGTTCTATATGTACAAGAATTACAATTACTTACGCCGACCATTGCTAATTCCCGAATATGGTCGTCACATTCAAGAAATGGTCGACTCCCTGCTCGAAATCGAAGACCGCGATGAGCGTACTCGTCAGGCAAAAGCGGTTATTGCCGTTATGGGCAACCTCAACCCGCTGTTGCGCGATACGGCAGACTTTACCCACAAGTTGTGGGACCACCTCTTTATTATGTCGGATTTTCGCCTCGATGTGGATAGCCCCTATCCGCTCCCTTCGCGCGAGGATTTGAAGGTGAAGCCCGAAAAACTATCCTACTCGCAGGGTAATATCTCCCACAAGCACTACGGCAAAAACATTGTCAGAATGTTGAAGGCTATCGGTCGCGAGAATATCTCGACTGTCGGCGAAACCCTTCCGAATGTTGTGCGATATATGCGAAACAAGAGTGCGGAGTATAACCAAGAGCACCCGAATAGCGAGGTGTTGCTAAATGATGTAATGCTTCTGTCCGAAGGTGCTATAATCCTTGATGAAGAGTGGCTCAAAAAGAACGATACGGAGCAAAAATCTGCCCTTTATCACCAAAAGAACGGCAAGCAGCGTGTGGTACGCCAGCAGAAGAGTGGGCGTAAAAATACACAGCGACACAATACCCAGAAGTAGTGCAGCGTTAATATAAGAGGATACTAATAGTTTTTTTACCCATACCAAATAGATGAAACGGCTACTATTCAAGATATTATCGGTGTCGATGGTTGCAATTGCTCTTATAGGCTGCAATCGTAGCGAGGTGCTTATCTCCGGACACTTTGTGGGCCTAAACTCCAAGATGGTCTATTTGGAGCAGTTGTCGGCATCGGGACAGAGTGTGGTGGATTCGATAGCACTGGCAGACGATGGCGCATACCGCTTTCTTATAAAGGAGGTCGAGAGTACCCCTATGCTCTACAATGTGATATATGGCAGTGAGCGTATTCCGCTGCTGGTGTCGCGTGGCGAGAAGATAACCCTCGATGCAATGGGTAGCGCATTGGCAAATTATACCATTAGCGGCTCTCGTGAGTCGGAGTTGATACGCAAGTTCAATAAGGAGTTTCTGGCGGGACAACTCGAACTCTACAAAATCGTACAGGGCTATAATAGTGCCGATGAGGAGCAGCGCAAGCAACTTGCGCAACAATACCGCACAACCTATCATGCCATCAAGCGCAAGCAGATATCGTTTATTATCGAACACAAGGAGTCTTTGGCTTCGGTCTATGCTCTCTATCAGCGACTTCCGGGCGAACAATACCTCTCGGGCGCAGATAGCGACCTGATATACTATCGCACTGTCTCCGATGCTGTGTCGAGATGCTATCCGACATCTCCGTTCTTGGTTACATTGAGCAATGATATCGCCCGTATGGAGGCACGAATTTCGTTGATGAACTCTGTCGAGTTCCGCAATAGCCCCGAGTTGAAGGGTAGGGATATGTACGGTAACGAGGTTGCGCTATCCTCGTTAGACGGCTGTGTCGTGCTGGTCGATTTCTGGTCGGCAGAGGTGGGTAACAGCAACGCCTTTAATGCCGAGTTGAAGGAGATATACGAGGAGTACGAGTCGCGAGGTTTCAGGGTGTATCAGGTCTCTGCCGATACATCGAAGGCGACATGGATTACGGCTGTGCAGGAGCAGCAACTACCTTGGATATCGGTATGCGATTTTATGGGCGAGGCATCGCCGATGTTGCGCGCATACAATGTTCGCAAGTTGCCTTCCAACTTCTTGATTGACCGCGAAGGTGAAATTATAGCCAAGGATTTGTATAGCGATGCCTTGGAGGATAAGTTGGAGGATATATTTGATAATTAGAGAGTATGTACTATTTTGTATCTGACATACACCTAGGCTCGGGCGATATTGCTGAGCAGAGGAGGGTGGAGAGCAACTTCCTCGACTTCCTGAAACGAATCGAGAGCGATGCCGAAACTCTCTTTCTGGTGGGCGATATCTTCGACTTTTGGTTTGAGTATAACGAGGTTGTGCCGAAGGGCTTTGTGCGCGTGCTTGGTCGCTTGGCGGAGTTGAGCGATAAGGGAGTGCGTGTGATAATGTTGACAGGTAACCATGATATGTGGGTTGGCAACTACTTGGCGCAGGAGTGCGGAATCTCGCTATTTACCGAGCCTCGTACCTTCTCGCTTGCGGGCAAAGAGGTATTTGTGGCGCATGGCGACAATATGAACATTGACGGACAACCCGTTTTGCGACTGATGAATACGATATTCCGTTCGCGAGGTCTGCGAAAGGTGGCATCGTGGCTGATACACCCCGACCTCTTTATGCGCTTTGGTAAGTGGTGGAGCGGCAAGTCGCGCAAGTCGCACGGCAGGGCGCAGAGTGTAAGTGTGCTGAATCCGCTTATCGACTACGCTATCGAGTACGGCAAGAGCCATAAGGTGGACTATTATATCTTTGGTCACATGCATCTTACCGCCGATATTGCAGGAGCGCAACGCATACTCTTTATGGGCGATTGGCACACACGAGCGAACTATATTCGCCTCGACAATAATGGTGAAATTGAACTTGGATATCTAAATTAATAATAAAAGGCTAATGGCTAATGGCCAATGGCTAATGGCTGTAATTATGAAACAATATCTCGACTTACTAACCCGAATTAAGACCGAAGGAGTTGTCAAGGGCGACCGCACGGGAACAGGTACAAAGTCTGTCTTCGGACACCAAATGCGTTTCGACCTCTCGCAGGGATTTCCGTTGCTGACCACCAAGAAGGTCTTTTTGAAGGGTATTATTCACGAACTTTTGTGGTTCCTGAATGGCGATACCAATATCAAGTATCTCGTTGATAACGGGGTACATATCTGGGATAACGACGCCTACCGCTACTACAACGAATTGTGCGTTAAGGAGGGCGTTCTGCCGGTTACGATGGAGGAGTTCCTGCGTGCCGCACAGGAGGGTATCGAGTCGCCGATTGAGGGCTACAAGTTTGGCGACCTGAACCATGTTTATGGCTATCAGTGGCGTTCGTGGCCTCGCCCGAATGGGGAGGCGATAGACCAGATTCAGCAGACGGTTGATTTGATAAAGAATAACCCCGACTCGCGCCGTATTATCGTCTCGGCGTGGAATGTTGCCGATGTCGAGAAGATGGCGTTGCCACCGTGTCATACGCTCTTCCAATTCTATGTTGCCGATGGCAAGTTGTCGTGTATGCTCTATCAGCGCAGTGCTGATACCTTCCTCGGTGTGCCGTTCAATATCGCTTCGTATGCTCTGCTTACGATGATGATGGCGCAGGTGTGTGGTTGGGAGGCGGGCGAGTTCGTTCATACTTTGGGCGATACACACCTCTATCTCAACCACTTCGAGCAGGTCGATGAGCAGTTGTCGCGCACTCCGCGTGCGTTGCCGAAGATGCGTATCAACCCAGATGTAAAGTCGATTTTCGACTTTAAGTACGAGGACTTTACTCTCGAAGGTTATGACCCGTATCCTGTTATAAAGGCTCCTATGTCATTTTAAAAATCGTTCTGATTGGTAAATTTTGCACCTTGCTTCGGTCGCCAAAATGCTCACATAGGCTGACTATGCTCCGCTTTTGTCGCCTTGCAACGCACAAAATTTCCTCAATCATCTCCGATTTTTGGGGTGCTGGTGAAGAATTTTTAATTTTTAATTTTTAATTTCAATGATTTCAATCATTGTAGCCGTTGCCGAGAATGGCATAATTGGCGATAAGAATGCCCTGCTTTGGAATATCAAAGAGGATATGCGCCGCTTTCGTACTACGACCACGGGACACCCTGTTGTGATGGGGCGCAAGACCTACGAGTCGATTGGTCGTCCACTGCCAAAGCGTACAAATGTGGTTATTACACGCGGCGACAACTCTTTCGAGGGCTGCGAGGTGGCGCACTCGTTGGAGGAGGCTGTGGTTATGTTTCCGCAAGAGGAGGAGATATTTATCATAGGTGGAGCGCAGATTTATGCGCAGGCGTTGCCATTGGCGGATAAGTTGTATCTGACCGTGGTGCATCGCGACTACGAGGGTGATACCTCGTTCCCCGAGATTGACTACTCGGAGTGGCACGAACTTTCGCGCGAGGAGTTTGCGCATGGCGAGGAATATGACGGTGCCTTTACATTTATCGATTTGGAGAGGAGGAGATAACGGCTAAAATAGATACAACCTTCGCCCCAAACAAGCGTATCCATAAAATTTGTGGATACGCTTGTTTGTTTATGTCGCCCATCTCACCTTTATGCGCTCTATCCCTACAAAAAAAAGTCGACACGATCGTGCCGACTCCTTCACAATGCCCAACGGGCAATCAGTTAGTATAATTCATCGCTTTCGATGTCGAAGCCCGGGAGACCGATGCTATTGGTATAACCAGCCTCAACCGAAACCTCAAAAATCTCTACCTCAGGAGCAGAATAGCCCAACATTATATTTTTCTTCATAACTTTCTCAGAATTAAATTGTTAAACCATTCATTCACTACAATTCAGGCTGCTCAGGCTCCGCGTCATCAATTGCTGTAATAAATCCGCAACCATCGCCTGCGACAATGGTGTTTGCTTCATTATTGTCTTCGCCCGGACGAGTTCCATAGACATATCTGCAATAGTTATTTGGGGAGAGAGTAATCTTGTTTGACCACCACTTTGTTACATTGTCGCCTATTGATGGATCGTAGTCTTCTTTGTAGACTCCCTTATCAATATAACCACCGACATGGCACTCTTCTGCCACTACCGAGTCGGCTACGCGCGCCGAGCCGGTGATCATACCGACATTCGAGCGACCGATGGCAGTGATGGTACAATGCGTTCTTGCATTACTCAAATTTGCATCCGTTTTACCGACTGCACCTCCGATATAGGTTGTCTTGCCAGAGCCTACTGTTGCACTCTCTGCAATTGTGATATCGCCCTCGTTCTTCATATGCAACGCCAATGCAGGCACATTGTGCCCAATTACACCGCCGACACGCAAATCACCATTAGTCTTATCTGAGCAATTAATTGTACCCGAATTGTGCAATAATGCAGGTGTCTCCTCGTTTGTGGTCAATGCCAACTCAGTGTAGCCTATTACACCTCCCACAAGTGTGGCATGAGTAGAAGCCGTAGTAGTGTCTGCTGTACAGGTGATTGCGCCTGTATTTTTCAACTCATTAAGGATTGTAAGAGAAGTGGCTAATTCATAGTTTGCAACACAGCCTCCAATACGAAGATTTGTTCTAGCAGCTGTAGTCAATGTACCACCAACGGTAATAGCACCGCTATTAGTACAATTATCAATTGTACAAGCAGCACCGTTTTCCAACTCTCCAAGGACACCTGCAACACGAACATCTCTACTATTATTCGCCGTATCAGCAACAGTTATAGCACCGCTATTGTCACAATCTTTGAATGTCACAGTGGCATTTGATTTACAAGAGATACCACCTATATACGCCAATCCGCTAATAGTTCCATCGATAGTAATAGATGCCTCATTATCACAATCTTCTACAGTGCCTCCTGCAATAGGTAAACAACCCGACACATACAAATCTGTACATGTTCCATTGAATGACATTGTACCTTTACTTGTGTTTGTAGAGGATGTTGTGGAGGTATTAGAACTATGCGCTACACCGCTAAAAAAGAGAGCGTGATCTGCTGTACCGGTATATGATACGGCTGCATTATTTGTAGCATTACTCAAAGCACCACCCGAAGCGTAAACTAATACACCTGCAATTCGGATTTGGGTAGCACCATTAAAGTTTGAACTAACATTAACCGGTGCATTGTTGGTTATTTGATCACCACCTTTGCAATATCCTACTGCGCCTGCAATACCGATATTATTTTTTGCAAATGAGCCTTTCACTGTAACTACTCCATTATTCTCTACATTGGAAACCTCTCCACCCTCAGATCTTCCCACTGCGCCAGTGATGGAAACATTCTGATTTCGCGTGTATGCACCACCATAGGTTATCGTTCCACTCTCGGAATTAGTTATACCTTCAAGAAATGCGATATTTGTGACGCCATTAACATAGCCTACAACACCTGCCGCCAACAATCGAGCGTTTATTGTACCGTTTATATCCAATTTTCCATTATTGGTAAGAGACTTACAATGTGGAATATCGGTAGAGTTTTCTGTGGTAAATCCATTCACATAGCCGATACAACCACCACCATAAAACTCCATCGCCTCGGAATGGTTGATAGTCGCATTGCTGGTTATGGTAATATCTCCATTGTTGGTTAATGATTCAACTTGTGCACCTCTTGGAGCTGTTTCATCGTAATAGTCAGTAACATAGCCTATAACACCACCCAATGCAACGCCCGCATTCAGTGTTCCACTAATCTCGATGTCGGCATCATTCTCAACATCACTCATTGTTGGATAGTAGGTAAAACCTGCCACACCGCCGAGGTGCAACTCGCTGTTTATAGTGCCCGATACTGTGACTTTACCACTTGATAATCCACTTTGTACTGGTTGGCTCGTAAATCCAACAATACCGCCAATGCGCAACTGTGTAAGAGTTGTATAATCTGAGCCCACTTGCTCACTACCCGAGAACTCAATTGTCGCAAGATTCTTACTACGGTTAATTTCACGCGATGTTTTGTAACCGCAAACACCACCTACGAAGAGAGCATCTGTTCCGTATTCACTAGGCGTAGATGCATCAAATCGACTACCTTTTGTGTAGAATGTTCCATCAAGTTTGATTTTTCCTCCTTCATTGTTGGCACAATCTCTTATTCTACCCTGCGAATGTCCAGCAATACCTCCCACTCGTATAACTCCACCAGTAGCGGCAGGGTTTGTAGAGCTAATAGTAATAGCAGCATTATTAGTACTATCGTCTGCATGAGATGTATTTTGAATTAAAGATCCAGCAATACCACCTACATACAAACTAGCTGTTGTTGCATCTGCCATAGTGGTTATAGCGCCATGATTTGCACCTGAACTTACCGCTGTTCCGTCATGACCATGGCCGACAATACCACCAATATATGTTATATTACCAAGTGTTCCAGTATTTACATTTATTGCACCATAGTTATTGTTGCTGCCAATCGACAAATCTCCTCCGCGACCAATGATACCACCGATATAAGTCTCGCTATTAACAGCTCCTCCATCTATGTTAATAGTACCTCTGTTGATATTGTTCGATACTTGTGTATTAACATCACGATCATCATACATTGAACTACCTATGATACCGCCCATGTAGAGACCTGCAACAGGTTTATCTGCCGTATCATTAATGGTTGAGTTGAAACGGAGTTCTCCATAGTTAGTATTGTTATCAAATCTCGCCTCGTTATTGGTGTAATACAAACGACCGCAAATACCACCCATAAAGGCACCCATAGATTTGGTTGGAATAGCTGTGTCTTCGTATGAGAGAGTTGCATAACTTGTACAATTGTAGACATTGGCATTTAACTCACCAGTTTTTGCCACATATCCCACAATACCGCCAACATTTGCAGTCATACGCTTTGTAACACCTGTCTGAGCAATCTGTTTAACATCGACATCTACTTTACCCACGCAAGAGTCTATATCTGCTCCGTATGCACGACCAACAATACCTCCGTAAGAGTGATCCTTGTTGCCATCTTGGGATATTGCAGACGATAAATAATTAGGGTTAGAGACTGTAATTTTTCCCTCTGCTGAGCAATTGGAAATATAAATTCTACAAGAAGTTGCAGCAAGAAGGTAACCCGCAAGAGTACCAAAAGATGCATCGGCCGTTACAGTCGTATTTGTTGTGATATTCACCTTCTTAAAGTGCAAGCCATTAACATTTGCTTGAAGCGTGTGGAACAACGGCTGTGTCATACCGGTAATAGAGTAACCATTACCATGGAATGTTGCAGCCGTAGCAACATCGTTTACTGTGTGCGAAGAGTTCCATTTGAGTGGAGTCCACTCTACACCAGTCATATCGAGGTCCTCAACCAAATATACATCTTTGGTAAAACTGCCCGCATTTACCTGTGTCGCAAAGTCCTTGAGGTCAGCGACACTGCTGATAATAAATACATCCTGATTTGCCTGATACGGAATCGCGCCGAAACTGCGCAACTGTCCAGCATTGAGCGGCTTCTCGACCTTGTTCTCGGTAGTAGGGTCGTCCTGTGTCGCTTTGACAGTGGTACGCATAATGCCATCATTGCCGTACAATGTCACATACAACTCCTTGTACTTGCCCGCAGGAACTACAACATGGATATACTGAGCCGCCTCAGTGAGCTGCAAACCATTCTCGCCAAACGAGTAGGTGATAACATTCTCCTCGTTAGCGTTTGCGTACTCGGTAGTAGCCTCTGTGTTGTCAGTCGCAGGAACATCAACCGGGGTGGTCGAGAGAATCTCGCCCTTGGCAAAGTCGAAAGCGAACTTTCCAGCGATAGGTTTGCGATCAACGGTCGAGATCTGCACCTTGCTGAGCACCGCCGTACCAGTAATACCAATCTTCAAGACACCGGTGAGGTGGTTGAGAGTCACAGCCTCATTTGCAGGGCAGTGAGCGTACATCGTAGTGACATTGTCGCCGAAAGTACTCGCTGTGTGAGTCTGATTCTTTGCAAACTCCACATATCCGTCCTCCGCAACCGCAGGATAGGCGATATTCCAAGTATCGCCAAGGTTGTTGCTCGGAATGGTGAAAGTTGCAACGGTCTTCTCCTCGTTGAGTACTATTTCGGTCGAGGTAACGCCATTGACCGAAATTTTGTCAGTCTCGCTCCAATACATTGGGTACTTGTTGCCCACAGCCGTGCTGATGTGGGTACGCGCCTCCGCCATTGAGAGCGAAATAACGGTTTTGCCCTTGCCGCCTGCTCCGTTGCCAAGGTCAACGCCAAGGTCTTCGGTAGTGTCGTTAGCGCAAGAGAATGCGAACATTCCCGCCACTACCGCCATGAAAATTTTTGTCAAATTTTTCATCTTTTTGTTTTTTAGTTGGTTAATAATTTGGTTTTTATTTCGTGTTAATTTGTTGTTTGTAGTAAATCCCGTCATTGCGAGAGCGTTGTCACGGCGCA
>JAZRJD010000031.1:0-32504 GCA_045645625.1 Alistipes sp. | reverse complement strand
AACGGCATTCGTTGCATACACCGCCAGACAAAGAGTGGGGTGGCACGATGCGCCATAATGATAAATGCTGGTACTCGTGATGAGCGCAAGGGCGAGGAGGGCATTGCCCACTTCACCGAGCACGGCTTCTTCAAGGGTACCGAGCATCGCAAGGCGTACCAAGTAAATTGCCGATTGGAAAACCTCGGTGGCGAGTTGAACGCCTTTACCTCGAAGGAGGACACCACCGTTCACGCTACCGTCTTGCGTGGCGACTTCACGAAGGCTGTGGAGTTGTTGGCGGATGTGGTATTCCACTCGACATTCCCCGACAAGGAGCTCGACAAGGAGCGAGAGGTTATTCTCGATGAGATAAACACCTATCGTGATTCGCCAAACGACGACATCTACGACTCTTTCGAGGATTTGATTTTTGCAGGCTCGGAACTCGGACACAACATTCTCGGCACACCTCGCTCGTTGAAGGGTATCGACTCGGCTGCGATACATCGCTTCCGTCAGCGTACCCACACCACAGATAAGATGGTTTTCGCCTCGATTGGCAACATATCGCCCAACCGCATCAAGGAGATTGCCGAGCGATATCTTGGTTGCTACGCCCCGACAAAGCGAGAGTTCGAGCGCATAAAGCCCGTTGTGGTTGAGCCTTTCGAGAAGGTGCTGAACAAGCGTACCCACCAGGCGCACTGCATCATCGGAGCAAGAGCCTACTGCCTCGCTGACAAGCGCCGTTTGCCCTATGCGTTGCTGACGAATATCTTGGGAGGCCCTTGTGCTAACTCACGACTGAATATCAGCGTGCGTGAGCGCAACGGACTAACATATAATATAGGTGCAGCCTACTCGTCATTGTCGGATTGCGGTTTGGCAAGCATATATTTCTCGTCTGACCACGAGAATAGCGATAGATGCCGTGAGATTATCGCCGGCGAGATTAAGAAGTTGCAGACTACGGCTCTCACCCCTCGCCAGCTCTCGATGGCGAAGCGACAATTTATCGCACAGTTAGCAATTATCAACGAGGGTGCCGAGGGCTATATGATGGGCGTAGGCAAGAGCCTATTGGCATACGGCGAGGTCGATACCTTGGAGGAGTCCTACCGAAAAATCGATGCCGTCACCGCCTCAGAGATTATGGAGGTAGCAAACGAGGTGTGGCAAACACCTTCGGTGTTGCTTTACAAGTAAATTGAGAATTGAAAATTGAGAATGGAGAATTAAAGGTATCGCCTCGCAGTTTTATTTTTCTGCGAGGCGATAAACCTTAAAATCACATCATCACTTAACCTTTATCAAAACCACATACGGCGATATTTTCTTGATTTTTTCGGTAAATGATAATCCCGAAATTGCATTGTGCGATGGCAGTACAAATGGTACAGGCGAAACATCTACAAGATTTCGCAAATAAGATGCTTTGATTGCATATCCCACATTCTGCGCATCAGGAACGCCCGCATTTGTAATACCAACAAGATAACCTTGTTTATCAAACAATGGTCCACCACTATTACCTGGTTGAATAGGCGCAGATATTTGATATGTCACAATATCGCCCTGATAACCCGTCTTGGAACTGATGATACCATCGGTAACTTTCAACTCCTCACCCAATGTACTCGACATTGGATAACCGAGCGCAAATACACTTGTTCCAACATCAAGTATAGATGTTTTAACGGCGTATGGCAACGCTGATAGATTGGTAAATGTAGCATCATCAACTTTCAAAAGTGTAAGGTCGTTTTGTTTGTCGGAAACCAAAACTTTTGCATTGTATTTCTTGACTCCATTAATTCTTTTAATAAACACATCTATCTTTTGGGCGTTATCAATAACATGGTGGTTAGTTATAATTATACCATTTGCGGTTAGAGCGATACCACTACCAGAAGATGTATATTCAGAACTAGGAGACAATGGTGCATAAGGATTGATGCCCATTTCCTTTAATATAATTTCGCCTTCAAACCCTCCTTTTCTTAAATCCTCAACAAAGGAGTTATCTCGTTCGGATATCTTTAATTTGCCCCGTAGTAGATAGGCTTCTTCCGTCTGCTTAAAAGATATAGCATGGGTTATATCGCTAATAGCATTTTTATAAAATTTCATTTTAATAAATGCATTTGCCCGTTTCATATAGATATTATATCCTCTGTAATAACTAGAATCAACAACTTTGGAGTATTCTATAATGGCCCGTTGATAATCACCCTGCTCAAAGCATCTATCCCCAAACACTTCAAATGGGCTCTGTGAATAAGATTCAATTACACTACAAAATAATAGGAATATAGTTATAAACCATTTAAGAGATATTTGGATATTTCTATTCATATAATTTTAAGAATAAAAGTGTAGTAAATAATTTATCTACAATCTCCCGCCAAAAGCAAAGAAAACCGATAAGATGCTTTTAATTAACCTAATAAGAGAGAACTTACTTGTTTGAGTGATTTATTCTCCTCCAAGTGCAATGCCCACTGCAAAACCTCCTACGACCAATGCACCCAATATCGATCCGACAATTATACCGACCTTTTTTGATTTAGGATTTTTCTCTACAACTGTTTTTGTCTTATTCGTATTAACATCATAGCATGTATTATTCCTATCAACATAAAATTGTACATAACTTGTATGAGAAGTTGTTGTCATACCCGGTGTATATGTACGATTCATATAATTGATATTATGAGCCGTAGCTACACTTTGTTGTGTAGTTTCCTCGTAAATCAAGATATTTCCACCAGAGCCATCAGGCATTTGTCTATTTGGTGCACCTAATTCTCTCACAATGTCATTGTACTTTTTACCAACGAATTGTTTTAAAAGATCGGCTTTCAATGAAACCTGATAGACATGGGAGCAAGACGACAACAATACCCCACAAAGAACGAGAAAAGAAATAAATTTCTTCATAACAAATAAGTTTTTGTTTGCCCACCAACCCCGAATGTGCGGTTAATATAAAAAGAAAGTGTGGAGTTGATTTTCGAATGTCTACTTGAAGGCTGTGGAATACCCGAACTAAAACAAACGATTATAATGCCCCACACCTGCATAGTATAGGACAACATGGCACAAGATATGCCATACCTATATATACAAGAAATGAGTGCTATTCGTTCTTCCCTTAGTTCAGAAAACTTCCACATTTTCAAGTAAGGAGTGCGAAAAACACTTTCTATATGTCTGCAAATCTTTCGATCGCAATGCAAATATATAAATAATTTTCGATAGTTGCGGTATTGTGGGCAAAAATTTTTAATTTTGCGGAGAGAAAATCAAACCGTCATTCCGAAGGAGTGGAGCGACTGTGGGAATCTCCCTTATTGTTATTAAAATTAAAAGCGGGAGATTGCCACGAGCCTAACGGCTCTCGCAATGACGATGTGTTAATTTTGCATTCTGCATTTTGAATTTTGCATTATGGAAAAGCTTGACCAATACATCGAGGCGATGTCCTCGCCGCAGGGCGAGTTATTGCACGAGTTGGAGCGTGAAACATATCTGCGAGTTATCAACCCACGAATGATTTCGGGGCATATTCAGGGTAAACTCCTCGAAATGCTTGTGCGTATGTTGCGACCACGCCGAATACTCGAAATAGGCACTTTTACGGGCTATTCGGCTATATCTATGGCTATGGGGTTGGAGGAGGGTGCGCTGATTGACACCTTCGAGGTTGATGACGAGTTGGAGATGATTGCAGCCGACTTCTTCGGGCGCAGTGGCGTGGGCGACAAGATTCGCCAGCATATCGGCTCTGCCCTCGACCTTGCTCCGCAGTTGGGCGAGAAGTACGACCTTGTATTTATTGATGGCGACAAGCGTGAGTATACCGCCTACTATGAGATGCTATTCGAGCACAACCTCGTACACAGCAACTCGTTTATCTTGGCGGATAATATCCTCTGGTACGGCAAGGTTGTCGAGGATGTTGCCCGCAAGGATAAGCAGACGCAGGAGATTATCGCCTTCAACGAACATGTCCGCAACGACAGCAGGGTAGAGAGCGTAATTCTTCCGCTCCGTGACGGCATAAACCTTATAAGGGTAAAATAGGCAAAAGTGGAGACGAAAAATCAAAAGTTTTCCGTTTAGGGTATTACGAATCCAACTTTTAACTTTTTGTTGAAAAAACTATCGTCTACGGTCTTTTGTATCTCGTCTTTTTATTATCTTTGTCGGCATAAAATCCAAATACTATAAAATAGAGTTATGAGCAAAGTTACTATCGAGCGTGCGCATCGCATGGACGGAACAGGCGAGTACTACTTCTCGCGCCGTCTTCGTGAGATTGCAGAGATTGAGGCGACAACAGGTCGTCAGATTATTAAGTTGGCTATGGGTAGCCCCGACCTTCCACCGCACCCATCGGTTGTGGAGCGTTTGTCGAAGGAGGCATTGCGCCCAGATGTTCACAAGTATATGTCCTTCAAGGGCGAGCCTGTATTGCGCAAGGCATTTGCCGATTGGTATGGCAAGTGGTACGGCGTAGAGGTCGATTTCAACACAGAGGTTTTGCCTCTTATCGGCTCGAAGGAGGGTATTATGCACATCTGCCAGACCTTTATCAATCCGGGCGATAAGGTGCTTGTTCCAAATCCGGGTTACGCTGCTTATAAGGCGGCTGTATCGATGACAGGTGGTGTGATGTTGCCTTACTCGCTCAACAAGGAGAACGGCTTTATGCCTGACTTCGAGGCTATTGAGGCTGCGGGTGTAGAGGGCGTGAAGATTATGTTCGCGAACTTCCCGGGTATGCCTACGGGACAGACTCCGACCAAAGAGTTGTTCGAGAAGATTATCGCCTTCGGTCGCAAGCACAATATCCTCGTTATCCACGATAACCCATACTCGTTTATCCGCAACAACGACAAGCCTATGAGTATTCTCTCAATCGAGGGCGCAAAAGATGTTGCTATGGAGATGAACTCGTTGTCGAAGGGACACTCGATGGCGGGCTGGCGTGTCGGTGTGATTATCGGTAAGGAGGAGTGGATTAACTCGATTTTGACCTTCAAGTCGAATATGGACTCGGGTATGTTCTACCCTGTTCAGGCTGCTGCCGAGACTGCTTTGGCTTTGGGCGAGGAGTGGTTTACCGAGTTGAATGCCATCTACCGTGAGCGCGAGAAGCAGGGCATGGAGTTGCTCGATGCACTCGGCTGTAAGTATCAGCCAAATCAGGCAGGTTTGTTTATCTGGGCCGAGATTCCAGAGGATTTCGAGGGCGACTGCTACGACTTCTCTGACGAGGTTATGGAGAAGTGCGATGTATTCCTCACTCCGGGCGGTATCTTCGGAACAGAGGGCAAGCGATATGTTCGTATCACCTTGTGCTGTCCTGCCGAGTTGCTCAAAAAGGCAACCGACAATGTAAAGGCAAAGTACACAAAATAGAAATTGCTTTACAAACAAAATAATAGGCTGCCTTAAAGGCAGCCTATTATTTTGTTGCTTGTTTATCTCTGATTAGTAGAGATGACCGAAGTAGATTGCATTCATAAACATCTTGTTACCGCCATACCAATATGAACGGAAGGTCGGGCTGGTGCAGAAGTGGATAACTTGTCCGTTGCCACACTTTTTGACAAATGTAGCAGGGGTTGAAGCAATCCTATCGATATTGTTCTGCGATATATATCCCGAAAGATGTGGCTCCGCCGAGTAGCGCAAAGGTACAATCGTATCTTGCGTTGTAGGCTCGGCATAAACAGCAGCACTAACCTTCATAAGAGGAATATGGCTATCAGTATAGCCATAGCCAATAGGAGAGGTGATGTCGAGGTCGGCATTTACGATAGCACCCTTAATCTTCTCGGTAACCTTCTTGCTGTCAGCAGATTCGGGCAGGCGATTTATCTGTGTCAATTTTGCACCATTCGATATCGAGAAACTGCTACCCGTCAATACGAGTGTTCCACCCGCTTCAACCCACTTGCGAATCTTCTCCAAGCCCTTGTGGTTGCGTGGAAGTTTTGCAGCCGCGGCGATTAACACATTGTATTTCGAGAGCGATGCCGAAGCCAGAGCATCGGGGGTAATACGGGTTGTTGCAATGCCATATTGCTCATCAAGCAACTTCCACGCCTCGCCTATAATCTCGCTATTACCGGTTCCGACCATAAGCGCAACTTTCGGCATGCGAGCATCTCCCAAATTCAACTTCTCGCAGTTGAGGTTACTCACCGCGTAGATATCTACACCCCAATCCTTGGCAGCCTTCTCCACAATGTTGTAGAGTCTTTCGCTATCGTGGTTTGCGACCTCGACAATGCCACTTCCGCAGCCCATTGTGCGACCATCAACCTTGAATGGTTTGCGTGCAATCTTCACATTTACACCCTCCAAGAGCAGGGCGCGAATAACATTGAACGAATAGAGGTCAGTAGCCTCGAATGTGTATGCGACATCACTCTTTCCGCCTATAACCTCGCCCTTCGGGAATACCAACGCCACCTTCTCGCCAAGCAGTCCATCGACTGATTGGAGGTCGCTGTGTACGACATTATACGCTAATGGGAAGGTCCATGTAGAGATATCGTAGAATTTATCGTCCTTGTACGACTCCATATCGAGTCGTTCCCAAAGTGCCTTGACCTTGTAATAGTGTCGCTGGCTGTTTAATGGAATAACATACGCCTCGCCAGCAATATACTTCTCCTTGCCCACCTTCGTATCCTTTGCGAGAGTATAGACATCAACCTGATGAACATCAAGGTTTTCGAGGAGACGGAATGCGCGACCTCTATCGCCATTGGCGTGAAAGATATAACCCTTGACAGGGCTCTCGTTGGCTGCAACTGCCGACTTCTGGTAAAACTCGCGTTGATAGTTCAGCAACTTCTCACGCATATTATATCCTGCGCAGAGTGCACCAAGGCATGCGAAAGATTGATTGCGAATACCCGATGGAAACGATACTATATCTCCCGGCTTATATGTTGTTGCATGATTTTTGGGATTTGGCTGCTCGAACAATAGACATACCGAGCCGTGAACATCGCCGTATGCCGCACCCTTGCCGAGATAGAAGTCATCGAAATCTTTACCGCTATAAGGCTTTGCTCCAATCGGAGTGAGAGCCTTCGATACATAAGTACCAACCTCGCCCGTAAGTTCTTGATTTTCGGTTGTTACATACGGGTGAAGGCGCTTAGGGTGCCCTGGACTATGGAAAAAGGTTGCTGCTTTACCCTTCTCGTGAAGGTCGAGTACCAAATTCGGAAGCCAATCAAGATAATGACTTACAGCAATTTTGCCCTCTGGGTGTTGGCACATCAACAGATCGCGATTGAGGTTTGCGTAGTAGTGGTTGCCACGGTTACCCGGCCACGGCTCTTTCTGCTCAAACGAGGCTCTGTCAGGAGTTTTCATTATACCTGACGAGTGATTGCACCAAGTTGCAAAGTTGTTCATTCCATCTGGATTCATACCCGGTTGGAGAAGAAGAACGGTTTTGTCGAGCATCTCTAAAACGGGAGCATCTTCCGAAGCTGCAAAGAGATAAGCCATTGCAAGTGCTGCGTGTGCACCTGTAATCTCGTTTCCGTGAATTGAGCAAGTGATGTCCGCAACCAACGGCATCTGCTTGGTGTCGAGCGAAGAGGATTGTGCAGGATTGCTCAATGCCAAATGGTCAGTCTTAATTTGGTCAAGTTTCGCCAAGTTCTCAGGAGTTGAAATTACCAACTGCACCAATGGTCGATACTCTACGGTATAGCCAAGTACCGACATTTGAATACGATCCGAAGCCTTGTCCAACGCCCCTACATAGCGTAAAATGTCGCCCCATTCGCAATAGCGTTCGCCAAGTTCGTAGCCAAGCACCTGCTTTGGAGTTGGGATTGCTGGGTTGTAGCGACCTTCGAGAGCCACCTCACTGCCGCCAAGGTCGAATGCCTTTGGCAGGAAATAACTTAAATCTTGCTCATACTCCGTAAATTTAGGTTGTGCAACGGCTGCAAACGATAGCATTATTGCACCAAGTAGTAATGAAAATCGTTTCATGTAAAAATTTTATTTGTTTTTACGACTATTCAAATATCTCGTTCAGCACCTTCGCCAAGCGATAGCCCGCCTTGCGGATAAGCAACTCACCTGTATCGAGGTGCTTGCGCATAAACTCGGGTTTGTCGATAACCGCATCAGGTCCATACACGCGCAGTGGAAGTGCCGTACGGGCAGCGTCCTCGCCCCAGTCGAATACATCGCCCTTGACAATCTCGGCAATCTCCGTCTCGGTCGAGGTGTCGAGCATCTGCGCCAAGTCGGTATAACTCCAAGGTTGTGTCGCGCCAACAAATCCTGCATCCCACAAGCGGTGGAAATCAATCTTTTTCTTGCCATACTGCACCTTATATATGCCCAAGGTGGTATCCTCGGGTAGGCGAATATGCACCGGACAATGCATATCACCCATGGCGTGAACAATCAACGCGAGGTGTGTCAGTCGCACCGAGTCGTTCATCTTGGCGTGGTCAGCCTTTAACTCCTTTGCCCAAGTATCAATGTAGTAGAGGCAGTTTTTGATATACTTGTCGCCATCGCGATTCGAGCGAGGCGGCTTGCAGTTCTCATCAACGCAGTAGGTGTGCGGAAACATTGCCATACGGCGGTAGTTCGATGGTTCCCAACCGAGGTCAATATAGAGTGGCTGATAGTCATCGGCATAACACGCGTAGTAGACTATCGAACGGCGATACATATATTTGTGAAGATGCTCCTTTGCCTTTGGAGTGAGGTGATTTTCAGCAATTTTTGCCACGGCGGCATGCTCCTTTCGTCCCCAGCCGTATACCGAAGTGCAGGTCAATGTTGCTACTGCACACAATATCAAAAATCGTTTCATGGTCTATTCTATTTAAGTACATCGTTCAACATCTTCGCCAAGCGGTAACCCGCCTTGGTTAGTAACTCCTCGCCAACCTGCTGGTACTTGCGGCGATAGGCAATCTCATCTATCTGGGCATCTTCGCCATACTCTCGCATTGGGAAGGATACCTCGGCAACCTCTTTGCCCCATGCAAATATATCGCCCTTGCAGAACTTGGCAATCTCCTTCTCGGTGTAGATATCGAAGAGTGCAGCCATATCGGTATAACTCCATGGGTGGATATTGCTTATCATTCGTGCGTCCCACAAGCCGTGATAATTAACCTTCTTCTTTTTCTTGCCCTTGCCGAAATAGACATTGTAGGTGCCAAGCGATGGCTCTCTGTCGATAAAACGCATGTGCATAGGGCAGTGCATATCGCCAACACCGTGAATAATAAGGTAGAGATGAACAAGGCGCACCGAGTCGTTCATCTTGGCATGATTCTCCTTCAATCCATTGGCAAGACGGTCGATATGATAGAGCATATTGCCGTGTGCCTTGCTCTCGCCCCTCTTTACCACCTCACGATAGGGCTTAAAGTTCTTGTCGACATGGTAGGTGTGCGGAAATACAACCATGCGGTTTCCCTGCTCGGGCTCAAAGCCGATATCGATAATCATCTCCTTGCGGAAATAGTCTGCATGCGAGGCGTAGTATGCCATTGGTTTGCCACCAAGATACTCCTTAATCAACGCTTTCGCCTTTGGGGTCAGGTGGTTTTCGGCAATCTGCGCTACGGTAGCATGTTCGCGAACACTCCAACCATAACTTGTGTTACAAAGGAGGAGTGTCGCCACTGCAACTAAAAGTAGTCGTCTCATATTATATGAGGTATTTTTAAGTTACTTCACCTCCCAAGTCTCGCCACCGAAGAAGAGTACATCGGCGGTTTTGTTTGGCTCACGCTGCTGCTGTTCCTCGATTTGGCGCGACACCTCGCTGTCGTAGGCTGCACGCTCAACATCGCGGATAATACCCACCGCAACAGGATATTCAGGATAGCGCATCGATGCCAACATCGTATGCAGAGCCGTATCTTCGGTGTGTGCATCGTGGGTCAGCACATCGTCAAGAGTGTAGCCCTCCTCGCCAATGGTCACGACCTTCAACTTTAAGCCGTCAAGCACCAAGCCCTTATTGCGTTCAGCACCGAACAACATCTTCTCGCCATGAACAAGGCGGATTGTACGCTCCTCGCGGATAGCCTTCGTGTCGGCATAGTCGGCGTGGGTTTTGTGGTTAAAAATCACACAATTAACCAATGCCTCCGTAACCGCCATACCCTTGTGACAAGCCCCTGCAACAAGCACCTCCTTTGTCAGGTCCAACTCCATATCTATCGTGCGGGCAACAAACGAAGCCTTTGCGCCAATCGCCAGCACCGCAGGCGAAAATGGCTCCTCGATAGTTCCGAATGGTGAGGTCTTCGTCACCTTGCCCAACTTCGAAGTGGGGGAGTACTGACCTTTGGTCAAGCCGTAAATCTCGTTATTAAACAAAATCAAATTGAGGTCGATATTTCTACGGCAGGCGTGTATAAAGTGGTTTCCGCCAATAGCCAGCGAGTCGCCATCACCCGAACAAACCCACACCGAGAGGTCGGGGCGAGCCGTCTTCAAGCCCGTAGCGATAGCCGCAGCGCGACCATGGATAGTGTGCATACCATAGGTATTCATATAGTAGACAAATCGTGATGAGCAACCAATACCCGAGATAAAGGCGAACTTCTCGCGCGGAATATCAAGTCGCTCGGCAACCTCAGGCAACGCCTTCAACACCGAGTTAAATATGGCGTGGTCGCCACAACCAGCGCACCACTTCACAGGGTTGCCATTACGAAAATCGTTTGGTGTATATTCTCTATTCATCTGAAACTCCTCCTAATTTAAGTTTGCCGAAATTGCAGCCACCAACTCATCGACACTGAATGGTCGTGCGCCCATACAGGCAAAAGAGTTGATATCGGCATGCTTTGTCGCAGCACGCAACACCTCTGCAAGTTGTCCGCTATTACTTTCGCAGACCAAAATACGCTTGTAGCGCATCAATGCCTCTGCAACGCCTCTCTGCAATGGATTTACAAGTGCTATGGAGGTGTGGGCTACGCTTGCGCCCTCATTGTGCAACTTTGCGACAGCCTCCGCCACCTTACCGACATTGCTGCCCCAACTTACAACGAGCAGATCGCCCTCCAATGCACCTTCAACCTCTATGCTCGGCACCATCTCTGCCACTCGCTCAACACGCTCGGCACGCAGTGTGCCCATCGCCGCATGGTCCTCAGGCGAATAGGATATAGCACCCGTCTTTGGCTGCTTCTCCAAGCCACCCAAACGGTGCTCCAACCCCTCCGCACCCGGAATTGCCCAATAACGAGCAAGGTCTTCGTTTGCTGAGTATGGGTTGAACAGACCGCGCTCATTGAAGCACTCCGCCTTTGCAGACAACTCCTCTCGCGAAACAATTGGCGGTGTGATTGTCGGCATATCGGCAACTCTTCTAACGCGCCAAGGCTCTGTTCCGTTGGCGAGGTTGCCATCGGTCAAAAGCACCACCGGCATCATTCGCTCCAATGCTATCTTCGCCGCCATATACGCCTTATCGAAGCAGTCGGCAGGGGAGTGTGCAGTCAAAACCACAAGCGGTGAGTCGCCATTGCGACCATACAACGCCTGCAACAAATCAGCCTGCTCGCTCTTTGTCGGCAGACCGGTCGAAGGACCTCCGCGCTGAACATCAACCACAACAAGTGGAATTTGTGCCATAACCGCCAAACCGAGAGCCTCGCTCTTCAATGCCAAGCCGGGACCAGAAGTAGTTGTTACAGCCAATGAGCCTCCAAACGAAGCACCAATAGCGGTACAAATTCCAGCTATCTCGTCTTCTGCCTGCACGGTCTTAATGCCCAAAGCCTTATGCTTTGCCAACTCCTCCAAAATACCCGTAGCAGGGGTAATAGGGTAGGAGCCACAGAATAGCGGTCGTCCACTGCGCTCCGCTGCTGCGATAAAGCCCCACGCCACCGCCTGATTGCCATTTATCGAACGATAGATACCCTTTGCAAGGGCATTGACAACGCCTTCGTTATGATTCTCTCCCACAAGGTGGGTATTCTTTGCATAGTTCTCACCCGCCTCGATAGCAGCGATATTTGCCTTGCAGATAAGTTCGTTCTTTGCGCCAAACTTCTTCTCGATAAACTTCTTGGCATACTCTGCCGAGATATCGTACATTCCGAGTGTCACACCAAGAACGACCATATTACGGCACTTCAACGCCGCCTTGCGGTCTAGTCCAAACTCCGCAACGGCATCGAGAGTCATCTGCGTAATAGGAGCCTCCACGATATTGCACTCTTCGAGGTGCAACTGCTCGATAATGGTTTCGATGTTGTAGCCGACCTTTTCGACCGCCTCTTTGGTAAAACCGTCACTATCGAGAATTATCGTTGCCGTAGCGGTAGCATACTTGCGATGCGCAACGAGTGCCGCAGGATTCATCGCCACCAAAATATCGCATTTGTCACCCTGATGTGTTACCACCTGCGAGTCGAAATGCACCTGAAAACCCGAAACTCCGGCAACCGTACCTTGCGGTGCGCGGACCTCAGCAGGGTAGTCGGGGAAGGTAAATACTCCGTATCCCGCAAATGCCGCACTCTCCGAAAAGAGGTTGCCGACCATCTGCATACCATCGCCCGAGTCTCCCGAAAAACGAATTACTGTACTCATTAATCCTAAAATGTTAATCCTTTGAAATACCCTTTATTGTTAAAATCTCTGTTCCGCCTACCGAGGTGGAGCGTATCTGCACCACACGGCGAAAGAGCCCTTTGTCGACCTTTTTAGATTCGAGATGCAAAGTTATCTCGCTACTCTCGCCGACAGCGATAGGCTTGCGCGAAAACTCCGCCTTCAAGCAGGAACATGATGTCGTTGCCGAGAGGATAACCAACGGCTCCGAACCATCGTTCACAAAGTTGAATGTACAACGCCTGTTCTCGCCTTTGCGAGATACCTCGCCAAAGTCATACTCCGTCTGCTCGAACTTCAAATGAGCCCCATCGTACTCTCTCTGCTCCTCTGCGCGCAACGGCAATACAGCCATTGCAAAGAGCATAAACGAAACAAAAAACTTCATATCCATTACTTCATTCTAAATAGATAAGTTATCCTTCCACCCTGAACAAATGCCTTGCTCTCGGTGAATCGTGCCTTACGAGCCGCCGCCAGCGCAGCATCGACCAGAGCCTTGTCCGAAGTGGTCGAGCCCTTTGGCTCGTATGCCGCCTCGGTAACTACGCCCAATTGATTGACCGCCACACGAACTACGACCTTGCCACCCTTGTTTCCTGCTGGGTATATCGGCTGTGGCAACGAGCCGACAAGACCACGCCCCTGCAAGCCCTCATCGAGAGCATCATTACCCACAGGATTTAATCCACCGCCCGTACCGGCTGCCGTAGTTACGGTATCCTGCTTGGCATACGGATTACCTGCATTTGCAGGTCTGTCCGCGCCATCTTTCGACATCTTGAACAGCGCACGCTGATTTACCGTACGAGTCTCCTCCGCCTTGCCCGATGCCTGTTGCGTATTGTCACGCGGAGCAAGGTTTTCGTGGCGCGGAGCCTCCTTCACCTTTGGCGCAGGTTTTGGCTTCGGCTTTGGGGGTGGCTCAGGCTTCACATACTCTATGTATATAATGTCGCTCTGAGGCTTCTCGGCAGGGCGGGATTCGACCTCGCCATAGCGAAACGCCACAGCCACCAAAACCACATACAGTGCAGTGAAGATATATGCGAAATGTTTTGATTTCATAAGTTCTGGGCTATTGGCTATTAGCCATTAACCATTAGCGTTTTTTCAAAATACCACACTATTTTGCTTGCGTAGCAAGTATAAGCCTATAACCATTATCCTTGGCTATATTCATCACCTTCACAACCTCATCGACTGCCACTTTCTTGTCGCAGTGTAGCGATACGGTTGGTTGCTCCTGCCCCTCCAAACGAGCCTTCAAAGCACGCTCAATGCCCTCTATGCCTGCGACCTTGTCGAGTTCGACATAGTAGATACACTCCGCGCCCTTCTGCTCAATCGAAACGGTCGTAATAGCCTTATCCTTCAACTGATTTGAACTCTTCGGCAACTCCAACTTCAACGCATTCGGGTTGATAAGGGTAGTTGCGATAAGCATAAATATCAGCAGAAGGAACATCAGGTCGGTCATCGCCGAATTGGAGAATGATTTATCGACCTTTGAGCCTCTTTTAATTGCCATAATCTACTATTTTTGAGCAGGTTGATTCAAAATATCCATAAATGCAATCGAGTTAGCCTCCATACGGAACACCAACTTCTCGATACGAGCCACCAAGTAGTTGTAGCCGAAATAGGCAGGGATACCCACGATAAGACCACCTACGGTCGTTACCATCGCCACATACATACCGCCCGAGAGCAGTGCCATATCGACCGTACCGCCCGCATTAGACATATCCATAAAGGTCTGTACCATACCGAGTACCGTACCCAAGAATCCAATCATCGGAGCACCTCCGGCGATAGTTGCAAGGGTTGGAAGACCATTCTCCAACTTCGATACCTCCAAGTTCGCAACATTCTCTATCGCGCTCTGTACATCGCTCATTGGGCGACCGAGACGCTCCAAGCCCTTCTCAATCATTCGTGCGATAGGGGTATTCTCGTGGTGACAGAAGGCGATAGCCTCTTTAACCTTGCCCTCTACAACATAGTCGCGAATGCGATTCATAAAGTGCATATCAAGGCGTTGTGCACGCTGAATAGCCACAAATCGCTCTACGAAGATAAAAATCGTTACACCGCCCAACAAGAGCAATACCCACATTAACCAACCTCCGGCGTTAAACAACTCCCAGAGGGACATCTTTCCTGCCGCTGCGGTCTCTACCGCTACCTCGGCTGCCTGCAAAAGTTTAATCATAACTGTTTTTGTTTTTTATTTAGTTTGTTGTTTTGTATTCTCCCTTTTATCTCGCTTCTCGCGCTTAAATCGGTTTTTAAGGCGATAGCGCAAGTCACGCGCATTATTGAAATCCTCTTTGAAGTAGATACCTATACCCGTCTCCTGTAAACCTTGGTTTTCATCGAAGCGGTCTATTGTATGGGTAAAGCCCTTCAAGCGAAGTGTTCCTGCACGATCTATCAACCAAGTGAGGTACGCCTCGCCCGTAAAGTTCGAGGTCGCATTCACAACCTGAGTCTTATCCACGATATAGTTGCCCTCGACCTCTATCAGCAGTCGATTATCGATCAACCCCTTCGAGAAGCCGAAGTCCACCTCATCGCTCATCTGCTCGGTACGAGGACGGTAGCGCAATACAATTTTGTAGTCATCACTCGACAGCCAGTTGCTGAACTGATTTGACAACATCTCAAATCCCGTAGCCGCCGTAGCAGAGGCTCCGAGCGAAGAGGTCATCGCATTGTTCGATTCCGAAATAAAACTATTGGCAATAATCAGATAGAGGAACTGCTGCGACTTGCTCTCCGGTGTTGCCAAGGCACTTGCGATAATACTCTGCACCTCCGAATCGGCACTCGGTACCACGATATCGAATGTCACCGTAGGTTGCGTCAAGCGGTCGGTCAGGTGGATAAAGCACTCGACAGGCACGGCACGAGTCGAACGGTTACCCTCCGTAAGAGAGCCTTCGAGCAGAGGTTGCAACGAAGCCTTCAACTTATACACGGCATCGATATTGAGTAGTGCATCGAGTGGCTCACCCGTCCACTGTATCGTAGAGCCCGGCTCGATGTCAAACCATTTATTAATCACATTTTGCAGCGTAAAGAGATAACTTCCCTTCTCGATGGTGTAGTCGCCGTACATCTCGAATATGTCTGCCTGCGGATTGATTCGCAGGTTAAGCGTACCTTCGCCCGTACCCTTAATAATATCGCCTACGGTAGGGTCGATAACCAACTGCACCTCGGCATTAGGACGAATGTCGAGAGCCATCGTTATATCCATGGCATCGCCACCCGAAGTGCGGCGCTTCTGACGATTTTCAAACATCATCTTCTTGCGCACCAAGTAGGAGGTGGTATCGCTATCCTTCGTTGCAAAGGTTACAAAATCGGCACTGCTTATATCGCTATTATCCGTAAGTGGCATATAGAACTTGGAGTTGTCGTCACTGCGCGCCACGAAATCCATCTTCACACCCGCCTTATCTCCGCGTATCGAGCCTGTACCCGTTGCGAATATCGAGCCGTAGAACATCGGATTATCGCGCTCGGTTGTGTTCAGCACCTCCATATTATTCACTCGCAGACCTACATTATACTCTATATTCGAGAGGTGCGACAACGATACATCTAACGACATCGCTCCCCTGCGACCATTTCTGTCGAACACCGGCACATTCTCCGTCAGCAGACGATTATTCTCAACCTTGATAAGTGCCTTCGGCACCGAGTAGCGACAGCGTGTATAATCGACCGTAGTGGCAAGACTATCGACCGCGATCTCGCCTCGCAACTCTGCCATACGCCTCTCTCCGCTTATCGTGAGGTCTACCGCAGCCGTACCCTCCGTATCGGTAATAACACTTTCGAGGAGTGGGTCCAGCAGATCCATCTTCACTCCTTCGGTCTGTATACGCGCATAGTAACGCATCTGCGCAGGTGCGAAATATCCCTGAATAACGCGTCTATTGTCTCTGCGTGTCGAGATATCCAACGAGGCACGACTGCGACCAAAGTCCCACTGCGAGGTGAGCAACAAGTTTGGAACAGCCACACCACTGACATTCACGCTATCCATCTCTATTCGCGCATCAATGCGTGTATCCTTCAATGCGGAGTGCACCGTAGCATATCCATTGGTGCGACCATCTATCTCGTAGCCTATACGGTTTGTTATCTGGGTAAATGGTGCCAACGAGAAGTTGCGCAGACTCATATAGACCGAATCTCGATCGCTACGCGATGCCACGCCATTCACAAACAACTCTTGCGTATCGCTCTTCACTGCAAAGCGGCGAATATCCACACGCGAGGAGTCGATATCGATACCATCAGTCGTAATACGCCACGAAGTGTTGCCACTATCCACCGAAGATGGATTGAACGAGATTGATATATTTCTACGACTATTCTTGCGCGAGATATGCGCCTTTGCCGACAACTCTCCATGCAAATCGCGCAACGAGTCGGCAAACATGGCATCTATATTTATGACATTGTCTTTGGCTCCGCCACTTACCCCTACGCCCGAGAAGTGGAATGCTCCGGCGTACAAATCCTCTGCCGCCAACGACATCGCCAACGAGTCACCCGCATTGCCCGCTTTGAGGTCGAGATTTGTCGCAAGGTAGTTGTGATGCATCAGATACTCTGATGATGCACGCATCAGGAAGCGATTATCCGAAGGGCTTACCAGCATCTCCACCTTCGACCCCTCTGCCATCTCCAAACCATCTGTAATACACCCGAGCAACGGGTCTATATCTTTGGTCGTAGCCGAAAGTATCGCCACCTCGTTGCCTATCTCGGCGATATGGGTATCGATATTTTGTCGCGCCTCCTCATCATAGAGCATCGGAGCATACTGCGCCAACAGATTTTTCAAATAATAGATAACATCTTTGTAGGCGGTGCGGCTCTCGAATACGGCATCTGCAAAATCGGAGGTCAGAGTGAGCGTTCGCGCATCTTCGTTACTCTCGATGGACAACTCCACCAAATCGGCATCACAACCACGACCAACGGTTTCGTACTCGGCATCTGCAATACGCAGAACGCCATTCAACTCATCGAGCGATGCACCACGCGCCGACAATCCGACATTGCCATTCAGAACAGATATCGAGTCGCGCTTATTTATGTTCATCGCATGCAGGTCGGCATGCGTAATAGTCATCACAGCATCGTAGAGAGGCATCTCCTTGTTCGAGAAGTCCAACATCGCCTGTGCATCGAGTTTCAAGGCTGCATCATTGGCGCTCAACGAGCCGGCAATACGGTTATCGTCAATATCGGCGACAAGGGTTATATTGTTGTAGTCGTAGCCATTAAGTCCCAACTTTTCTATCGAGCCGCCACCTTTGAGCATCACAGGCTCACCATCACCCAACTCCGTCTCCACATGGGCAGTAAACGAAGCCTCGCCCAAGAGTTCATTTGCGAGAATGGCTCCGATATCGGTATTTGTTGCCACAACCGATGCATCTACCGCCTTTCGACCCTCGGCAGGATTCTTCATCGAACACACCAACGCCACATCGCCACCACTTGCAAGTTGAGCCTTTGCCTTTGCCCTGAAATTGCGGATTGTACCATGGAATTCGCCTGAGGCATCAATGCCCTCAATACGCTCCACATACTGCGAAGCACTCTCGCCGAGCGAGAGGTGGGCGATATTATTCAGCAAATATGCAACCTCCTCGGTCGAAGCCTGCAACTTATCGACTGCAATATCGAAGTAGGTATTTTCCACATCGATAAGTCCTCGCACACGCGCCGAGCCTTGCAGCACTCCGCCATCTTCGAGCGTAGCGTGCGCCACCTTGCCCTTAAAGTTTGCCACAGGACCATTCATCGAGACCGTAGCGTTGCGCAGTGTAGTCTGCCAGCCCCATATTGCCGTAGCAAAGTAGCCAACATCGTCCGATGCCACCTTACTATTCGACACCGTGCATATAATAGGGACTTTATTTATAAAATCACGATATTCGAGCCAATCTTTGCCATCAAGCAGCAGATAGTCGAGATTGATATCGCTCTGCATTGTATGCAGCAGAGCCTCCTTAACCTCGATTTGTCCGTTATCGACAAGGAAGTGACCGAACATATCGTCAAGCACAAAGCCACTACGCTCCACAAACGACAATCTGCGAATATCACCCGCCACATGTCCGCCACTCTTCACGAGCAGATTGTCGATATGCGTATCCATACCGAGCAGGTGCATATTGGCAAAGTCGATACCGCCATCATCGGGGTCATCAATACGAAGGAGCGAAAAATCTATATCTGAGCCGTCCAACGAGCGCACATCGAGTCGGAAGCCACTATCTTTCTCTCGCTTTTTAACGAGTTGGTCGGTAATCTCCTTTACGGCAAATGTTCCGCGTTCGGTTTCGCGCACCACAAATTTGCCGCCTTGGATATTTCCGTAGTTGATAACGAGATTTTTCTTCGCCAACAACGAAGCGAATGAGCCGAGATAGGCATCGGCACGCTTAACATAGAGTAGGGTATCACCGTCCCAATCCTCGACATAGAAGTCGCGTACGGCAACACGATTTAGCAGACCGTAGGTAATATGTCCAACCGAAACCTTTGTACTGAGATAGTTGCCCGCCCAAGTTGCCGCCTTGTCAATAGCGACATTCTGCACCGCAGGCACCGCAAGCAGCAAAGCCACCAACAAAGGAAAAATTATCAGCAATAAAATGATTGCGGATAACGCCCTTAACAATATTTTTGTAACTTTGCGCACGGTTTTGTTCTCATTTTCGGCACTTTACGCCTTTTAAGTTATATAATAACTTACAAAGATAACCATAATTTTCCGAACTTGCAAACAAAAAGCCAAATTTTAGACGAGAAATAAAATTACAAAATATGAACAATGATATAATTATATTAGGCATTGAGTCTTCGTGCGACGACACTTCGGCGGCGGTTTTGCGCAACACAACACTGCTTTCGAGCGTAATTGCCTCGCAAGCCGTACACGAGCGATACGGCGGAGTAATCCCCGAACTCGCTTCGCGTGCGCACCAGCAAAACATTGTACCTGTGGTAGATGCAGCACTGCGAGATGCGGGTATCACCCCTGACAAGATTGATGCTATCGCCTTCACGCGCGGTCCGGGCTTGCTCGGCTCGCTGATGGTCGGAACATCATTTGCAAAGGGCTTGGCAGTTGCGAACAACATTCCGCTTGTGGAGGTAAATCACCTACACGGACACATTCTTTCGCACTTTGTCGATATGCCCGACAAGGAGTGCGAACACCCCAATTTTCCTTTCCTCTGCCTGCTCGTCAGTGGCGGTCACACCCAAATCGTAAAGGTAAATTCGCCATTCGATATGGAGATTGTCGGCTCGACTATCGATGATGCTGCTGGCGAAGCACTCGATAAATGCGCCAAAGTTATGGGCTTGCCATACCCCGGAGGACCCGTTATTGACGCCCTCGCAAAGGAGGGAAATCCCGATGCTTTCAAGTTTGCAAAACCTCGTATCGGAGAGTTCGATTTCTCGTTTTCGGGATTGAAGACCTCGTTCCTCTACACACTGCGTGATGCGGTGGCGGAGAATCCAAATTTCATCGAAGAACGCAAGTGTGACCTATGTGCAGCGATACTTCACACCGTTGTAGATATCCTCGCAGAACGACTCGTAAAGGCCGCCAAGCACTATCGCATTTCGGACATCGCCATAGGTGGTGGAGTAGCCGCAAATTCGCTCCTTCGTGAGCGCATTGCAGCCGAGGGAGAGAAGCGTGGTTGGCGTACTTTTATCCCTGAGCGCCGCTTCACAACCGACAACGCTGCAATGATTGCAGTGGCAGGATACTACAAATACCTAAACAACGAATTTTCCACCCTCGATGCCGCACCGGTAGCAAGGTTTTAGACCAAGCAAGTAAAAAATAGACACAAAAATCACTTAATTGTCAATTATCAATTGTCAATTGTCAATTATTTTCCTATCTTTGTCGCTCTAAGAGCGAAAAGTTAGGAATATGATGGATTGGCACATAGCAGTTGCGTTGCTTATTTCGGGTACGCTGGTAGGTATAATCAACACCCTTGCAGGGGGTGGCTCGATTATCACGATGACTATGTTTATGGCTTTCGGTCTGCCTATCAATATAGCAAACGGAACAAACCGTGTCGCAGTATTAATGCAGAATCTCGCCTCTTCGCTGACCTTTATCCGCAAAAAATCATTCGACTTAAAACACGGACTCCTTCTATCTGTTCCAGTAATTGCAGGAAACATTATAGGAGCTATTGTCGCATCCGATATCGACCAATTGATTTTCAAGATTTGCTTTGGTGTAATCCTGTTGGTTATAATGATATATCTGCTTATAGACCACAAACTTAAACCCAAGGAGGGACACCGTGTCGAGATTAAGCCGCTACACTATTTCCTATTCTTTTTGATTGGCTTCTATGGTGGATATATCTACATCGGATTGGGCTATCTTATTCTAACCGTAGCGCTATGGCTGATGCGAATGGATATGGTTGTAGCCAATGCTATCAAGGGTTTTGTAATTCTGCTTGCTACGCCTTTTTCGTTGGCGGTATTTATGATAATGGGCAATGTCGATTACACTTTCGGAATTGTTCACGGCGTAGGCAATATGATAGGCTCATTCATCGCCTCGCACTATATGGCAAATTGGGGCAAGAATTTCATAAAAATCTTTATGGCGGTTATAGTCGCCATCTGTTTCTGCGACCTTATCGGAGTTATTTCGTTGCACGATTTTTTCTACTCTCTCTTATCAATTAAAGAATAGAAACGATGGAGGAGAAGATTAAAATTGAGGGTGCGCGAGTACACAACCTCAAAAACATAAATCTCGAAATACCCCGTAATGCGCTGGTCGTAATTACGGGTTTGTCGGGGTCAGGCAAGTCGTCACTCGCCTTCGACACCATCTATGCCGAGGGGCAACGCCGCTATATGGAGACCTTGTCGATGTATGCACGACAATATATCGGCACGATGGAACGCCCCGATGTCGATAAAATTTCGGGCTTGTCGCCCGTGGTTGCCATCGAGCAGAAGACCACCAATCGCAACCCTCGTTCGACCGTAGGTACGGTAACCGAAATCGCTGATTTTCTGCGACTTCTCTTTGCAAGGGCGTCGAGAGCATACTCTCCCGCTACGGGCAAGGAGATGGCGCACTATTCTGACGAGCAGATTGCCGATTTGATTTTGCGTGACTACGCAGGGCGCAAAATCGCCTTCCTTGCTCCGCTTGTGCGTGAGCGCAAAGGGCACTATCGCGAACTGTTCGACACGCTTCTGCGCAAGGGGTATATCTACGCGCGTATTGACGGCACAATTCAGGACTTTACCTCCATCGAGAAACTCGACCGTTACAAAACCCACTCGATAGAGTTGGTGGTGGATAGAATGACCGCCCGCGAGGAGGCTCGCGACCGAATAATGACATCGCTCCGCGAGTCGATGCGACAGGGCAAGGGGCAGATGGCTATCCACGACTACGACACGGGCGAGATACGCCACTATTCGCGCCATCTGATGTGTCCGACTACGGGCATCGCATTCGAGGACCCAGAGCCATTCACCTTCTCGTTTAACTCACCAAAAGGAGCCTGCCCACGCTGCAACGGACTTGGCGAGGAGGCAGTTTTCGATATTAAAAAGGTTATTCCCGATGAGCGACTTTCGCTCCGCGAGGGTGGCATTGCACCACTCGGCAAAGGGCGTGAAAATGTGCTGTTTGCAACGCTCGAAGCACTCGGCAAACGATACGACTTTACTCTCGATGACCCACTCGGTACAATCTCGGAGGAGGGGTTGAACGCCATTCTCTACGGCGATGACGAGCCGATGTTGGTCGAGATGTCGGAGTACTCCCCATCGCGCGGAAAGCAGATGCGCTCGTGGGAGGGCGTAGCCGAGTATATAAACTCCAAAATTGATGATGACAACACCCGCAAAGGCGAAAAGTGGCGTGAGCAGTTTGTAGCGTATCACAAATGTTCGCTCTGCGGAGGGTCGCGCCTCAAAGAGAATGCGCTCTATTTCCGCATCGCCGACAAAAATATAGCCGAGTTGTCGGCAATGTCGATTTCGGCACTGCGAGAGTGGTTTGATGGGGTAGAGAAGCATCTGACAGATAAGGAGTTGAAGATTGCACGCGAGATACTCAAAGAGATTAGGGAGCGACTGCGATTTTTGACCGATGTGGGGTTGGGATACCTCTCGCTTGGTCGCGCTTCACGCACCTTGTCGGGTGGCGAGAGTCAGCGCATACGCCTTGCCACGCAGATAGGCTCGAAGTTGGTAAATGTTCTCTACATTCTTGACGAGCCGAGCATCGGACTTCATCAGCGCGATAACGAGCGACTAATCAACACCTTAAAGGCTCTGCGCGATGCAGGAAACTCGGTGATTGTCGTGGAGCACGACGAGGATATGATGCGCGCTGCCGACTATATCGTGGATATCGGTCCGAAGGCTGGTCGCCGAGGTGGTCATATCGTAGCGCAAGGTACTTATAGTGAGATATTAGGTGCGCAGGGTTATACCGCTGATTATCTTTCGGGTAAGCGCACCATAGAGATACCGCAAGAGTTGCGAAAGGGCAGTGGCGAAAGCATCAAAATAGTTGGCGCACGGGGCAACAACCTCAAAGGTGTAGATGTAGAATTTCCACTCGGAAAACTTATCTGCGTAACAGGCGTAAGTGGCTCGGGAAAATCGTCACTCATAAATGGAACTTTGGTGCCTATTCTCTCGCACAAACTCTACCGTTCCTATGCGCAACCGCTACCATACGACACGATTGAGGGGTTGGAAAATATCGACAAACTCGTTGTTGTGGACCAATCGCCTATTGGTCGCACCCCGCGCTCAAACCCTGCAACCTACTCGAATGTCTTTGCCGATATTCGTAAGTTATTCGAGGCTACGCCCGATGCGCAGGTGCGAGGCTTTAAGGCTGGCCGTTTTTCGTTCAATGTGAAGGGTGGTCGCTGCGAGGAGTGTCGTGGCGCAGGTGTGCAGACTATCGAGATGAATTTCTTGCCAGATGTCTATGTACAGTGTAAGGCGTGCGGTGGCAATCGCTACAACAAAGAAACGCTTGAAGTGCGATATAAAGGCAAGAGTATCAACGATGTACTGAATATGACCGTAAATATAGCAGTCGATTTCTTCGAGCATATTCCGACCATTCATCAAAAGTTAAAGGCTATTCAGGATGTCGGCTTGGGCTACCTCACGCTCGGACAACCTTGCACAACATTGTCGGGTGGCGAGAGCCAGCGCATAAAACTCTCGGCGGAGCTCTCGAAGCGAGAAACAGGGCGTACGCTCTATATTCTTGACGAGCCGACTACGGGACTGCATTTCGAGGATATTCGCTGTTTGATTGGCGTTTTGAACAAGTTGGTGGATAAGGGAAATACGGTTATCGTTATCGAACACAACCTCGATGTCATCAAGGTTGCCGACCACATCATCGACCTCGGTCCCGAGGGTGGCGAGGCAGGTGGCGAAGTTGTCGCAACCGGCACCCCAAGCGAAGTCGCCAAGAATAAGCATAGCCACACGGCGAAGTACCTGAGCAAATTGAGAATTGAGAATTGACAATTGACAATTAAAGGTATCGCCTCGCAGAACAAACTGCGAGGCGATAATTCTAATAATAAGAGATGATTATTGACGATGAAAGGTTAGCGGAGGCACCTCATTATTATTTGGCATAACAGTCATACTGTCTCCCGATATAACAACATTATAAATTTCACTCCACATTTCTCCATTATAACGAATAGTCAGTGTCTTACCATCATATTGGTATGTTCCTTCTCTTGTTTCGAATCCTCCAAATGCAGAGTCGGCTGGAAATGTTTGATAGAATCGTCCATCTGCACTAAATACCCAAACAATCTCAATAGGAGAATCATCTCCTGCATTCTCAACATAGCGCCAAGAGCCGATTATCTCAGAATGTTTGGAGGAGTTGTCCTCTTTATCTTCGTTATAACCAATTTTATTATCTTTATCACAACCAATAAGTGCAACACATGAAATTGCCAATATCAAACATGCAATAAGCGTTTTTAATGTTTTCATAATATTTAAGTTTTTTTTGTAATCTCCTACTCATTTTATGGCTTTTCGGACACACCTGTTCCTTTGTATATGAGATTAGTATGCACATAAAAAAAGCGCGGAACTTTCAGCGTATTCTCATTCAGAGGTGTTTGGCGTAACCCATCGGCAGAATACTCAAAAGCCCGCACCATAAAGTGCGAGCATTTTTGCAATATTCCTGCCGAATCTCATTAGTCGCCAAACTTTCTGAATGACAGAATAAAGCTAAAACGCTTTTTTCAATATGTTTAAAATGTGCGTACCTTAATACGCTAATGTTTCATAGGCAAAATATTTTTGTTTTACTGCAACGCAAATATAGCAACTATTTTTCACAAATTGCAAAAAATACAAATAAATCATCAATCGTCATTGTGAGGGAGCGTAGCGACTGCGACAATCTCCCTTTTTAATTTTAACAACAATAATGAAGATTGCCACGGCTTGTTCCAAGCCTCGCAATGACGAGGTTTTTATTTAGAAAAAATGCAAAAATTGTTAATTCTTAATTTTGAATTCTGAATTTTTGTCTATATTTGTACCTCGTAACCATTCTATTTTGTTTATGGGAAATGAAGAGGCTTTTAGTTTTGTTGGTAGCAACGCTGGGCTACTTCTATACCTACGCACAAGAGGTTAAGGAAGATAGTCGCATCCCCGATTTTATCGTAACACCCCGTTTCGATGTTAATCCTTACGCACCTATCAAGGGCGGCTACTCCGGTTTCGATTTCGGAAATTCATCACTCTACACATTCCTCGACGGCTCGGTAGGCAACTTCTCCTACTCGATGTCGAACCATTGGTTTGCAGAAGACACTGCCGCTCTCTATCAGAACGCCTTTCGTTCTGACGAGTACGACTTTATCGACTGGCTCACACTCTCCTATACCGCAGGACAATTCACCTTCAATGTAGGTAAAGATGTATTGGCTATAGGCTCTGCCGAGTACGACTACAACGATGTAGATATCCACTATCCGTTGGCATCGACCTTCTGGCACAAAAACGCAGCCTATCAGTGGGGCGCAAGTGTTGATTTCACGACCAAAGAGGAGAACACCACACTGCGTCTGCAATTCGCATCATCGCCATTTGGCGAAAGACCTTTTGCCTCCAAACTTTTCGCCTACTCGCTCCATTGGACAGGCGAATATGGCTGTTTTACGCCATTCTGGTCAGTAAACTTCTTTGAGTATGAGCGCGGTAAGTTCGTAAATCTTATCGCACTCGGTAACGCCTTCTACTTGGGCGACTTCACTCTCGAAGTTGACTATATGAATCGTGCATCGTCTGCAAAGCGCTTCTTCAATCAGGAGTTCTCGTTGAGCGCACAACTCCTTTACAACTACGCAGATAAGGTCGAAGTATTCGCCAAAGGCGGATATGAAAACTTCAATAATAGCGACCTCTTCGGCTACGAATACGAGAGCGAAGATGATATTTGGTTTATCCCTACCGACAACTCGCTCTGCCCACGCTATTGGTATGTGGGTGGAGGTGTTCACTACTTCCCGCTGCGTGAGAGTCGTGATTTGCGACTCCACGCAGTAGCGGCATACAACAACTTTGCAAAAAGCATATCGATATCGTTCGGCGCAACATATCACTTTAATCTAACACAAACCATTCTGAAAAACCGTAAAAAATAGAGATGGCAAAAAAGAGTGAAACAATAATCAAAATCGAGAACTTGTCGAAGTCGTTCGGCGAGAAGGTTGTTCTCGACAATATCAACCTCGATATCAAGCGAGGCGAGTTTGTAACGCTGCTCGGACCTTCGGGTTGCGGTAAGACCACGCTTTTGCGTATGTTGGCAGGTTTTGCACAACCCGATGCTGGTGGCTCGATAACAATGGAGGGGCAGGATATTCTCTCGATGCCTCCGCACTTGCGACCACTCAATACGGTTTTCCAGCGATACGCGCTCTTCCCACATCTGAATGTCTATGAGAATATCGCCTTCGGACTGAAACTCAAAAAGGTCAATACGAAGGAGATTGAGAAGCGTGTGCGCAAGGCGTTGAAGATGGTATCGATGACCGACTACGAAGACCGTGATGTAAATTCGCTGTCGGGAGGTCAGCAGCAGCGTGTTGCGATTGCCCGTGCCATCGTAAATCAGCCGCAGGTGCTTCTGCTCGACGAGCCGTTGGCTGCGCTCGATTTGAAGATGCGTAAGGATATGCAGATGGAGTTGAAGGAGATGCACGAAGCTCTCGGCATCACCTTTATATATGTGACGCACGACCAAGAGGAGGCTTTGACACTGAGCGACACAATCGTAGTAATGAGCGAGGGCAAAATTCAGCAAATCGGCACCCCAATCGACATCTACAATGAGCCTGCAAACTCTTTCGTAGCGGACTTTATCGGCGAGAGTAACATCTTGAACGGCACGATGATAAAGGACAAGGAGGTAGAATTTATCGGTCATAAGTTCGAGTGCGTGGACAAGGGTTTCGGCGAGAATACTGCGGTGGATGTTGTAATTCGTCCCGAGGATATCTATATCGTGGGAAATGTTGAGAATGCGGACTTTACGGGTACTGTTAAATCTTGCACATTCAAGGGCGTTCACTACGAGATGTTTGTCGAGACCGACAAGGGCTTCGAGATGATGATTCAGGACTACAACGCCTTCGAGGAGGGTGCAACGGTCGGAATGTTTATCAAACCTTCGGATATTCATGTTATGCGTAAGGAGCGCACCTGCAACACCTTCCATGGTGTGATGACCTCGACTACAACTGTTGAGTTTCTTGGCTCGGAGTTCGAGTGCAAGGAGCAACAAGGATTGAAGGAGGGCGATGCTGTTTCGGTGCGTGTAGCGTTCAACCGCGTGGAGTTGCACGACTACAAGGAGGATGGAAAGTTGATTGGCTCGGTACACTTTATCCTCTACAAGGGCGACCACTACCACCTCACCGTAAAGACCGAAGATGGCGACTTTATCTATGTGGATACCAATGATATATGGGATAATTTCGATATTGTGGGTATCTCCATCGACAAGCGCGATATTTATGTAACCAAACGAGTTTAAGCAGTAAGGCAGAGATGAATTTTGTAGCCAAGATATTCAACAAACGAGCGAATTGGGCGATTCCGTACGCCATATTCCTCGCACTCTTTGTGGCGTTACCTCTGGTGCTGATTGTGGTCTATGCTTTCCAAGATGCCGAGGGTGGATTTTCGCTCGAAAACTTCGTGAAGTTCGTGGAACAACCCGAGGCGGTAAATACATTTATCTACTCGATTGGAATCGCGCTGATTACCACTATTTTGTGTATCTTGCTCGGTTATCCTGCGGCTTGGATTTTGAGCAATCGCAGTCTCAATCGCTCGGAGGTTATGGTGGTACTGTTTATCCTGCCGATGTGGATAAATATCTTGGTGCGCACACTCGCCACGGTGGCGTTGTTCGACTTCTTGAAATTCCCATTGGGCGAAGGGGCATTGATTTTCGGCATGGTCTATAACTTCCTGCCGTTTATGATATACCCGATATACAACACCTTGCAGAAGATGGACCACTCGTTGATTGAGGCAGCCGAGGATCTCGGAGCGACACCTTCGGAGGTATTCCGAAAGGTTACCGTGCCACTCTCGATGCCTGGCGTAATGTCGGGTATTATGATGGTATTTATGCCGACAATCTCGACCTTTGCCATCGCGGAGTTGCTGACAATGAACAATGTAAAGCTGTTTGGTACAACCATTCAGGAGAATATAAATAACGGAATGTGGAACTACGGCGCAGCGTTGTCGCTTATTATGCTCGTTATCATCGGCATAACCTCGCTCTTCTCGGACGGCGAGGAGCAGAACGACAGCGAGAGTCTAATCTAAACGGGAGGGTAGTGATATGAAGAGATTTTTTGCACAACTCTACTTATGGTTACTCTTGGCGTTGCTCTACGCACCGATAATCATTATCGCCATCTTCTCATTTACCGAGTCGAAGGTACTGGGCAACTGGACAGGTTTTTCGACTAACCTCTACACCTCGCTGTTCAGCGGTGGAGCGCATCACTCGTTGCTCGATGCCATAAAAAACACTTTGAGCATTGCACTGATTGCCGCTACCGCATCGACCTTGTTAGGTAGCGTGGCAGCCATCGGCATATTCAATATGCGCGGTCGTAAGAAGCAGGTTATCAACTTCTTGAATGATATTCCGATGCTCAATCCCGATATTATTACGGGTATTTCGCTATTCCTTCTCTTTGTCAGCCTCGGCATCTCGCAGGGCTACACCACGGTTGTCTTGGCGCATATCGCATTCTGCACGCCGTATGTGGTTTTGAGTGTTATGCCACGCCTGCAACAGATGAATCCGAACATCTACGAGGCGGCACTCGATTTGGGAGCAACGCCATTTCAGGCACTGCGCAAGATTATCATTCCGGAGATTAGACCGGGTATGATTTCGGGCTTTATTCTCGCCTTCACGCTCTCGATTGATGACTTTGCCGTAACGCTCTTTACGAAGGGTAACGAGGGCTTGGAAACCCTCTCGACATACATCTACGCCGATGCACGAAAGGGTGGTCTGACACCTGAGTTGCGACCACTTTCGACCATTATTTTTGTGGTGGTGCTTCTGCTTTTGATAATCATAAATGTTCGCGCCAAGCGTGCCGCGAAGCGCAAGCAAGCAATGTAACCTGCTATGAAGAAGATTTTACTAATCATACTTTCGGCTCTCTGCACCGCCTTCTCGGCAGGTGCGGCAGACCGCGCACATACGCTCAAAATCTATAATTGGGCGGACTATATTGACGAGAGCGTTTTGGACGATTTCAAAGTGTGGTACAAGGAGCAGACGGGCGAGGAGGTCGAGATTATCTACCAACTCTTCGATATCAACGAGATTATGTTGGCGAAGATTGAGCGCGGTAAGGAGGATTTCGATGTGGTATGCCCATCGGAGTATATAATCGAGCGAATGTTGCGCAACGATATGCTTTTGCCGATAGACAAAGACTTCGGCAAAACACCTAACTATCTGCAACATATCTCGCCTTATATCATCAACTGCTTCAACAAGATTGACGGCTCTGGCAAGAATGCCAACGACTACGCCGTAGGCTATATGTGGGGTACTACGGGACTGCTCTATAATACACGCTATGTAACGCGTGAGGAGGCTTCGACTTGGGGCGCACTGCACAACGAGAAGTTCGAGAAGAAGATATTTATCAAGGATGCCTTCCGCGATGTCTATGGCACAATTCTTATCTATCTGCGTCAGAAGGAGTTGGCAGAGGGTAAGACCACACTCGACGAGTTGATGTACGACTCGACTGACGAGTCTATTGCCGATGTCGAAAAGTTCCTCAAAAAGGCGAAAAAGTTGGTTGCCGGCTGGGAGGCGGACTTCGGCAAGGAGATGATGACCAAGGAGAAGGCTTATATAAACCTCACTTGGAGTGGCGATGCTGTGTGGGCAATTGAGGAGGCTGCCGAGGTTGGTGTGCCGTTGGACTATGTCGTGCCTGAGGAGGGTAGCAATGTATGGTTTGACGGTTGGGTAATTCCTAAATATGCCGTAAATACCAAGGCTGCACGCTACTTTATCAACTTTATGTGCCGTCCCGATATCGCCATTCGCAATATGGAGGAGATTGGCTATGTGAGCGTTATCTCATCGCCCGAAGTACTTGAAGCACAAAGCGATGACGAGTTGGAGAGTACGGTCGATGCCTCATATTTCTTTGGCGAGGGGGCAGAGAGCGTAAAGTTAAACCCTGTACAATACCCCGACAAGGCGGTTATAGAGCGATGCGCCATGATGCACGATTCGGGCGCACGAACGCCGAAGATGTTGGAGATGTGGGCGCGCGTAAAGGGCGATGATGTACCGCTGTGGAACTTGATGATTATCGTGGTAACATTCGGCGTGCTATTGATTTTCGGTATTCGCCGCAAAATCATAAAGTCCCGCAAAAAGAGCCACCGCAAACCCCGCAAAACCAAGCGCAAGTAATCGTTGATTGGTAATATTATAGATATATATATTTGTACTACACAAAACCAAAACATAGAACACAAGAGAAGATTTTTTTGATTTAACATATTAACTAATTGAGCTTTTAGCTCTTGTTCTGCTTGTCGAAAATCCCCAAGTAAACATTACGCAGGAACGAGATTTGAAAGTTCGCACCTTTGGGTGTGGACTGTTCGTGCTTGTTTATGCGTATAAGGGATGGGGATCCCTCGACAAGGTAAATAAGTCGGCAGGAAACACCTTTCTTGTTTACATAGGCTTTTGGAGCATTAGCTATCGCTCTCAAACTCCCCACCCCAAAACCTATGGCAAAGAAGAATTCCAACCTCAACAATGCGAAAAAAGCAAAGAATGACGAGTTTTACACTCAATTGGCGGATATTGAGAGGGAGCTTGTCTATTACAAAAATCATTTCAGGGGCAAGACCGTATTGTGCAACTGCGATGACCCACGCATCTCGAATTTCTTTCGCTACTTTGCCTACAATTTCGAGCATCTTGGACTTAAACGCCTGATTACCACCTGCTACAAAAATCAAGACGCCGATTTGTTTGGCTCTCACGATAGCGAACAAGCCGTATGGCTGGAATATATGGGAGATAAGAATGATGATAAAATTCCCAACCCAGACGAAATTGGAATACACCATTTCAAAGGTGATGGAGATTTTCGCTCGGCAGAGTGTATCGAACTATTGAAGCAAGCCGATATAGTGGTTACAAACCCGCCATTCTCGCTATTCCGTGAGTATGTTGCACAACTTATCGAATATGATAAAAAATTCTTGATTATTGGTAGTAAAAACGCAATCTCATACAAAGAGATATTTCCTCTACTCAAAGAAAATAAAATGTGGACAGGAATCACCGGTGTTAAAACTTTCTTAAAACCTCGTGGTGAAACACAAACTTTTGGCAATATAGGCTGGTATACCAATCTCGAACACGAAAAAAGAAATGAAGAAATAATCTTGTATAAATCGTATAATTACGACGAGTACCCTCAATATGATAACTACAATGCCATAGAGGTATCAAAAATATCTGATATTCCTTGTGATTACTATGGAGTTATGGGTGTACCAATAACTTTCTTGGATAAGTATAATCCAAATCAATTTGAGATTTTAGGCATAACCGACAGAGGTAATGTATATGGGTTAACTACTAAAACATATACATCTAATGATGCAGACAATTTTAGCGATTTGAATAGGCGGGCAGCGTATTATACAAACGTCGTTAATGATACCATAGGGGGGGGGTATAACACGCAGATTAACAGCGACTTACGTAAGGCTTTTGATCAGGAGGAAGCAATAGACAATTTAATTATAGCAGGTTTTAAGAAATATGATCGTCCATACATAAAAGGTGTTCGTAAATACGCACGAATTCTAATCCGCAAAATCAAAAAATAACAAAATCGTCATTCCGAGCGAGTGTAACGAGCGTGGGAATCCCCCACTTTACCTTTAATAACAATAAGGAAGATTCCCACAGTCGCTTCGCTCCTTCGGAATGACGGAGTACATAAACATAATTAAATTATGAATATCGAACTTAAAGAGATAACCATTCGTGAGTTGGTCGAAGGGTATCGTGATAGCAATGAGGAGGGCGTTGTGGGCTATGGTGGCAAGTTGAATATCCGCCCGAAGTATCAGCGTGAGTTTGTCTATAAGGACAAACAGCGTGATGCGGTGATAACAACCATAAATCGTAATTT
>JAZRJD010000030.1:0-4752 GCA_045645625.1 Alistipes sp. | reverse complement strand
CTTCAAGTACTCCAACAACTGACGGCGCTTACCGATCATCTTCAACATCGCACGCTGAGTGCCGAAGTCGTGACGGTTGTTCTTGAGGTGCTCTGTAAGGTGGCTGATACGGTACGAGAACAACGCGATCTGGCTCTCTGGTGAACCTGTGTCGCTGTTAGACTTGCCGTACTGACCGAAAAGCTCTTGCTTTTTCTCTGCTGATAAATAAGCCATAATTGTAAAAAATTAAAATTAAGTTATTTAAAAGTTTAATACTTCGTACGCATTCGCCTTACTACGAATCACGCCAAAGCGGTGCAAAGATACAAATAAATTGATAATTGACAATTGAAAATTGAGAATTTTTTATTTTGCATTAACTTTTAGTTAATAGTTGGGCTTGTGGGGGTGGGTAGAGAGTGGTGTGTCTGTTGCAATATTAAGCCCCCTTTACAGAAAGGGGGTTTGGGGGATAGGTAACACAATTATCGCAACAAAAAAAGAGAATAGTCGCCTATTCTCTTTTTTTAGTTGCGGGAGGAGGACTCGAACCTCCGACCTCCGGGTTATGAGCCCGGCAAGCTAACCAGCTGCTCCACCCCGCGATGTATCTTTACTTCCTCAGTCGATTGAAACGACCTTGTAGATGAAGTTTCTCGCGTTTTGCAGGTGCAAAGGTATGGTAAAAAAATGAAACTTCCAAATCTTGCCCGAAAATTGTTGCAAAAATAGTTCCAAATGCCCCTAATTCTGCCCCTTTCGTTCTGCCGAGAGCAGTCCGCATGCCGCCTTTATATCCTCACCTCGCGAGGCGCGGATAGTGGTCATTATGCCACGCTGCGTAAGGGCATCGCGGAAGGCAACCATCTTCTCGTCCGAAGGCGAAAAGTATGGCGAGTCGGGTATCTTGTGAAATCGTATCAGGTTGATACGACACTTTATGCCATCGAGCAGTCGGCATAACTCCTTAATATGTCGTGGCGAGTCGTTCAGACCACTCATCACAATATACTCGAACGATACTCGGCGTTGGTGCGTAAAGTCGTATTCGCGCAGAATATCAGCCACTTGGCGAATAGGGTAGGCTCGTTCGATAGGCATAATCTCCTCGCGCTCCTCGTGGAATGGATTGTGGAGCGAGATGGCGAGATGTACCTGCGTAGAGTCGAGAAAACGGCGCAACTCGCGCGCCACGCCTGCCGTAGAGAGCGTTATGCGGGTTGGAGACCAACCAAAACCCCACTCCGCAGTGAGAATTTCGAGCGCACGAAGCACATTATCGAGATTGTCGAGCGGCTCGCCCATACCCATAAATACCACATTCGTAAGGCGGTCGCGTTCGGGCAATGAGGCTATCTGATTTAAGATGTCGCAGGTCGAGAGCGAGTGCTTCAATCCGAGCCGTGCCGTAGCGCAAAAACGGCAACCCATACGGCACCCCGCCTGCGAAGATACACAGAGCGTAGCACGCTCACGGTCAGGAATATACGCCGATTCTACAAACTCGTTCTCGGCGGTGCGATAGAGATATTTTTTCGTGCCGTCAGAGGAGGTTTGCTCCCCCTCGGGAAGGTGCAGTCCGAGGTCGAACTGCTCGGCAAGCAATGCGCGGGCACTCTTCGAGAGATTTGTCATCTCGTCAATCGAACGCACCCCTTTGCGGTAGAGCCAGTCGGCAATCTGCTTCGCCACAAAGCGAGGCAACTGCAACTCGGCACATATCGTCTGCAACTCCGACAATGTTTTTCCGTATAATGGCACTCTCTCCATACTTTTCAGACCTCTATTTTGCCACAAAATTATAAAAATTTTGTCATTTTTTTGTTATTGCTGTGTTTTTTGAAAATTTATACCTATATTTGTGGTTGATTAGGCGGTAAGAAAATTTTTCCGCTACGGGATACAGGAACGATAGATTAAAAATTACAAAATAATGGAGATTAAGAAAAACCCCAAAGTAGATGTTCAAAACAAGCGTTTTATGCTGCTCGAAATTGGTTTGGCAGTATCGTTGCTTGTTGTTATTGCGGCATTCCTTTACACTCCTCGCGAGTACAAGATCGAGCAGGTGGAGCAGGTTGTAACCGTAGTTGAGGAGGAGATTACCGAGATTACTCGTCAGGATCAGAAGCCGCCAGAGCCTCCAAAGCGTACCGAGATTACCGTTATCACCGATATCTTGAACATTGTGACTAACGATGAGAAGATTGAGACAAGTGTCGATTTCGCCGAGTTTGCCGAGGATGTTGAGATTATTCAGCAGGTGGCTGTTGATGAGGAAAATATCGAGGACGACCAGCCATTCGTTAAAGTTGAGCAGATGCCTTCGTTTATGGGTGGCGACCTTATGACCTTCCGCAACTGGGTACAGAGCAAAGTTCGTTACCCACAGATTGCACAGGAGAATGGTATTTCGGGTCGTGTATTGCTGATGTTTGTCATCGAGCGCGATGGAGCCCTCACCAACATTCAGGTGCTTCAAACCCCTGATAGTTCGCTCTCTGACGAGGCTGTTCGTATTTTGAAGACCTCTCCGAAGTGGACTCCGGGTAAGCAGCGTAATCAGTCAGTGCGTGTGAAGTATACATTGCCAATTGATTTTAGAATTCAAAATTAAAATCAAGAACTTATAGTAAGAAAGCCGAGCCAACGCTCGGCTTTTATTAAATCGTAAGATATGTCAGAACAGAAAAACGATAAAAAAGAGAGGGGCGTTGTTGTTGACGAGCAGCGCGAGGAGCGTGCTGTGCTTGTGGCGGTTATCCGCGACAACCAAGACCCGAAGCAGGCGGAGGAGTTCCTCGATGAGTTGGAGTTCCTTGCCGAGACGGCATCTATAAAGACCGTGCGCCGCTTCACGCAGCGACTCTCGCAACCATCGTCACGCATCTATGTAGGTCCGGGAAAACTCGAAGAGATTGCCGCCTACTGCGAGGAGAACGAGATAAATGTCGTAATCTTCGATGACGAGTTGTCGCCATCGCAGACGCGCAATATCGAGCAGGTGATGCCGTGCCGAGTTATCGACCGCACACGCCTAATCCTCGATATCTTCCGTCAGCGCGCGCAGACCGCCTACGCCAAGACGCAGGTCGAGTTGGCGCAGTGCGAGTATATGCTGCCTCGCTTGGCCGGTTTGTGGACCCACCTCGAACGCCAGCGCGGAGGTACGGGAACGCGTGGTGGTGCCGGTGAGCGCGAGATTGAGACCGACCGCCGTATTGTCCGCAACCGCATCACAAAGTTGAAGGAGGATTTGAAAAAGATTGACAAGCAGATGGCGGTGCAACGCTCCAACCGTGGTGGCATGGTGCGCGTGTCGCTCGTGGGATATACCAATGTTGGCAAATCTACGCTGATGAACTTGATATCGAAGAGCGAGGTCTTTGCCGAGAATAAACTCTTCGCGACACTTGACACCACGGTGCGCAAGGTCGTTTTCGATAACCTGCCGTTCCTCTTGTCCGATACGGTTGGCTTTATCCGCAAGTTGCCTACCGAGTTGATTGAGTCGTTCAAATCAACATTGGACGAGGTGCGCGAGGCGGATTTGTTGATACATGTTGTCGATATCTCGCACCCGCAGTTCGAGGAGCAAATCGATGTCGTGAAGCAGACCTTGCAGGATATTGGCGCGGGCGAAAAACCTGTCTATCTGGTCTTTAACAAGATTGATGCCTACACCTACACCCCGAAGGAGGAGGACGACCTCACCCCTGCGACCAAGGAGAATCGTTCGCTCGATGACTTGCGCCAGAGCTGGTTTGCCAAGCAGAATACGCCGTGCATCTTTATCTCTGCGGCGGAGCGCACCAATATCAACAAGTTCCGCACCGACCTCTACGGCATGGTGCGCGAAATCCACTGCGGTCGCTACCCGTTCAATAACTTTTTGTATTAAACAATTGCTAATGGTTAAAAGCCCCATTCATATATAATATAGGTATGCTACATATTCTCGACCACCAAAACTCAATCGTAAACAAGTATCTCGCCGAGTTGCGCGATGTAAATGTGCAGAAGGACTCGATGCGCTTTCGCCGTAACTTGGAGCGTATTGGCGAAATCTCTGCCTACGAGATCTCCAAACATCTCAACTACGCCCCGAAAACCGTTACCACACCACTCGCCGAGGCGGAGGTGCAGTGCATCGCCGATAAGGTGGTGTTGGCAACCATCTTCCGCGCAGGACTGCCACTGCATCAGGGGCTGCTCAACTACTTCGATAATGCCGATAGCGCGTTTGTTTCGGCATATCGCAGTTATACCTCCGAGAGCGACTTCGAGATTAAGGTCGAGTATATCGCTTGCGGCTCGTTGGAGGGCAAGACACTGATTCTTTGCGACCCGATGCTTGCCTCCGGTGCATCTATGGTCGCAGCCTACGAGGTGCTGTGTGCCCATGGTGGCAAACCTGCACATACCCATATCGTCTCTGCTCTCGGTTGCACCGAGGGTGTTGACTATGTCTTGGCACACACCAACCCCGCCGAGGTTGATGTTTGGGTTGCTACTGTCGATCCCGTTCTCAATCCGCACAAGTATATTGTTCCGGGCTTGGGGGATGCGGGGGATTTGTGCTTTGGCGAGAAGAAGTAAAAACGCATTTTAAGGGAAAATTGCTTCCTTGTCTTCAAAAAATGAGATGGTTACATACGCTTGGTATGCGCCCGTCTCATTTTTATTTGACGGCGTTGCACTTTCCTCCTTAAAATGTGTTTTTGGGCATACCTCTATGCTGCGCACTCGGTTTCTTGCTTACCTCAAAAA
>JAZRJD010000029.1:0-5302 GCA_045645625.1 Alistipes sp. | reverse complement strand
GCCGAGGATGATCGGTGTTGATCTCTTGCCTGTACGGAAGTTGCCTGAATCGTAGAAGTTGCCATCATAATAGATTTTGTCAAGACTCACGAGGCGAGTTTCCAGCACCTGTGCGCCGCTTTCCAACTCCTCCTGGGCCATCGCGTTCTCTTCGGGGTCTTCAACCATTGCCATCCACTCCTGCACCATTCCGAGGAACCAATCAGCATAACCCTTCTTAAAGATTTCGATGTAGCCATTAATATCGGCACCTTCGCGCATACGCACAAAATTCGAGTAGTTCCAATTGTTATTACCCTCAGTATAGACACCCTCGTCGTTCTGCATAATACCCCAATGGCTGAACATACAGTTCTTGGGCATATCCTCATATATTGCTACGATGGTCTGCTGAACTGTTGGCTTGCCGTCATTGTTGTATTTTCCACCTTCAAAGTAGATTACATCGCCCACACCGACACCCAATTTTTCGGACTTGGAGCGTGCCATTGCCACCGTATTTGGCTCTTTGAGCTGTGAGAAGTCGCCCGCCAAGCACTCAAAACCGAAGAACGCAGGGAGGTTGGGCGTAGCATAAAATATCTGGTCGTTGAAAGATTCAAAGTTGTATTCACTCTTTTTTACCCATATTCGGTTGATAGCCGAATATGGTGCATACGAGGCCACCTCCTCTGCATCGGGGAATTGCTCGGCAGCGACATAAGCCAAGTCGCCAGGTGAGTTGGAACTCCACTTCATCTCGGTATTATCGCCACCAAAGTTGGGCGAGATAAGATAGGTGCGGTCTGCATCTTTGAGCGAGTGGTTGTAGGTCACGGTGTACCACACCTGCGATGCGATGATGTAGAACGCCACAAAGGCGAGGGTCAAACCGAGCACATTAAGCAGCGATGCGACCTTGTAACGCTTGAGCGTCATCAAGAAATTTTTAAAAGCGATTTTCATATTGTTTGAGTTTTTAATTTGTTTTGTAGTGGCTTGGAAGGCGGTCAAACCTACCCAAGCCTGGAATGCTTATGGTTAAGTTTTTATAGTGAGTTTAGGGAATTTTGGGAGATTAGGGAAGATAGTGACAATCGCTAAACTCCTTAATTTCCTTAAATTCACTAAGTTCCTTATAAATGACTCTTTACATCGGTAACAATCTTACCGTCGAACAAGCAAATCGTTCTGCTTGCATACGAGGCATCGTGCTGCGAGTGGGTAACCATAATGATTGTAGTTCCCTCCTGGTGCAACTCCTTCAAAAGGGTCATCACCTCCTGACCGTTTTTCGAGTCGAGATTACCCGTAGGCTCATCGGCAAGGATCAGCTTGGGATTCGACACAAGGGCACGGGCTATGGCTACACGCTGCTGCTGACCACCAGAGAGCTGCTGCGGGAAGTGGCCGGCACGGTGCGAGATGTTCATACGGTCGAGCATCTTCTTTACGCGCTCCTTACGCTCCGAAGGCTTCACACCCATATAGATCAGCGGCAACTCGACATTTTCGGCTACCGACAACTCGTCGATAAGGTTGAACGACTGGAATACAAAACCGATATTGCCCTTGCGGAAGGCGGTGCGCTCCTTCTCTTTCAGACCGCCCACCTCTTGACCGAGCAGGCTATATGAGCCGCCTGTTGGGTTGTCCAAAAGACCCAAGATGTTGAGGAGCGTTGACTTACCGCAACCCGAAGGTCCCATTACGGCAACAAACTCGCCCTCCTTAACCTCAAACGATACACCGTTAAGAGCGATAGTCTCAATCTCCTCGGTGAAAAAACTCTTCTGTAAATTTTCTACTTTTAACATAGCTGTAAATTTTTTATTTTGTTTGTAAATTGTTTTTCTGTTTTGTAGGGAGTTTAGTGAATTTAATGAGTTTAGTGAGATTAGGGATTTTCGCTAAGTTCCCTAAATTCTCTAATTTCCCTAATCTCTCTATCTTGTTATCGACTCGGTTGGATTCTCCGTTGCAGCCTTAAACGAGCGTAGGGTTACTGTCACGACCGTGATAGCGAGGATTACTCCCACCGCCAAGGCATATACCCACCACGACATCGGTGTACGATAGACATACTGCTGCATCCATTGGTCGATGATGTAATAACTCACGGGGATAGCCACTGCCGAGCACGCGGCCACAATGTAGAGGTACTTACGGTTGAACATCTGCAAAATGCTACCTACCGATGCTCCGTGTACGCGGCGAATACCTATCTCGCGGCGGCGATACTGCGTCTCGAAGAGTACCAAGCCAAACACACCGATAATTGAAATCACAATCGAGAGGAACGAGAAGATGGTGATAAGTGTCGACAGCTTGTCCTCACGCTGATAGAGTAGCTCCAATTCGTAATCAAAGAACTCTATCTTTATCTTCTCGGGGTCGGCATAAGGGGCGACCTCCATACAAGTGTCGAAGATGAACTTCTTAACCTCTGCAATATCAGCTCCTGCGGTGGTGCGGATATATGTGTGGCGAGGCATAGTCCAGCCATATTGACCGCAAACCAAAAAGGCAAATGGCTCGATTTCTCGGTATGCAGGATAGAAATTGAAGTCTTGGCAGAAGCCTACGATATTGGCATTATAACCATATACGTGTCCCATCATTTTGCTTTCGAATGTAAGCCCATACTTCTTTTGTGCTGTCTGGTTGAAAATCATTGCTCCCGTAATGGTCTCTTCGTCAGATGGGAAGAAATCACGTCCCTCGACAATCTCTATTCCCATTACATCGAGGAAGTTCCACGATACGGTGTGCATTGCAAAGGTTATTTTGCCAACACCCTCCAACTCTCTTCCCCAGGCGCCCTCGGCATAGCTCACCAACTGCAAATCTCCGAATGCGACGCCCTTAATTTGTGGGTTTTGCGATAGTTTATCAAGTAGAGCATCACGCTTGGTGTAGTCCAGCTGAGAACCTTCAACATCAGGATTGACCGCCTCCCAAGGCACCTCCACAGAGAGTAGATTCTCGCGGTCAAAGCCCATATCTCGGTTGAGTATATATTGGTGCTGACGATAGATGAATATCGACCAGATAATAAGTGTAATAGAGATTGTGTACTGCACACCCACAAGCGTATAGCGCAGAATGCGACCTGCTCGTGAAGCGGCAAAATCACCCTTAATCACAAATGCGGGCGAGAACTTTGTAATATACCACGCTGGATAGAGCGATACCACCACACCCAAGAGAATAACGCCCAGCGCAATAGCACCTGCCAACGACCAATTATCGTTGATAGCAACCGAGGTCGAGATATACTCTTTGAGTGGCGTGTCTGCAAACAACACGACGATAACTGCTGCACCGAACAACGAAACCAGAATAAGTCCTACGGTCTCGAACAAGAAGTTGAGGCGCAGTTTCCAAGTAGGTGCGCCAAAGATTTTGTAGTTATTTACCACTCGGATGCGATTCGGAATCAGAGCGAAGAAGAAGTTCACAAAGTTGATAAACGAGATTACGAGAATCAACACTGCGATAGCAATCAAAGAGTAGGTTGAAGTGCGACTGCCGAACATACCCTCTGCCGAAGCATCTTCTATGAAATAGAGTTCGGTAATAGGAGTTAGTCGAGGTTGGGTTAGAGCAAGAACATCTGCCAAATCCTCCTCTGAAGTTCCATTTTTAATAGCCTCGTCGATAACCATTTGAGACATACGCTTCTCTATCTCGTCAACATTAGCACCCTTCTGAAGACGAACATAATATGTATCCTGCCAATTACCCTCATAAGCCTGCTCTTGTGGCTCAAGTAGCACATAGCCCATAGGCATTGAGATAGATGAGGGTTTGGAAAAATCTTTGTATATGGCTACGATAGTGCGAATAGCACTATTCAAAGCACCACGACCATAGAACAAATCATCGCCCACTGATAGGTTATACTTTTGGGCAGTAGATTCGCTGATAATCATCTGATCCTCAGTCTGCATATGTTCCATACTGCCAGCAATAATCTCAAACGGGAAGACTGCAAAGCCCTCAGGCTCAGCACCTGCCAAGTCGATAGTGAAATTCTCGATTGTAGAATTACGCTTGATTGAGTATTCGTTTTGGTATCTCGAGTGTGCAAGTACGCCTATTGAGCCGGCAGCCTCCACTTCAGGGCAGATAGAGACCAACTTATCGGGCATCTGGCGATTCCACCAAATATCCCATCGACCATTGTTCGCCTCGTTTGGATATTCCAAACGATAGATGCGCTCCGAGTTTTTGATAACGCGGTTGTAGGATAGGTCAAATTTTACTTGTACTGCGATAAGATAGACCGCTGCAAAGGCCACTGCCATACCCACGATGTTCAGCACCGACGATGTGGTGTAACGGCGAAGCAGGGTTAGAAAATTACGAATATACATAGTTGTAAGTTGTTATAATAGTGAGTTTAGTGAAATTAGGGAGTTTAATGAATTTAGAGCGAAGAATCACTAAATTCCCTAAGTTCCTTAACTTCCATAAGTTCTCTATCTGTTTAATATCAACACCTCATTCTCTCCGAAATTATCATACGACGAAGTTATAACTTTTTCGCCAGGTTGCAAGCCCTCGATAACCTCATAATACTGCGGATTCTGTCTGCCGATGCGAATCTCACGGCGGTAGGCCTTCTCGCCCGTTTCGTCCACAACATATATCCACTTGCCGCCCGTCGCCTGATAGAACGAGCCACGAGGTATAAGGATTGCCTCGGCAGCCTCGCCCAACTGCAAGTTGAGGTAGTAGGTCTGACCGCTTCGAATATTGTCGGGCGCAGCACCACTGAAACGGAAGTCCGCCTTGAACTGACCATTGCGTACCTCGGGATATACCTTGCGGAGCTGCATCTCGTACTCCGCTCCCTGACGCTCGAACGATGCCACAAGACCCGTCGTAACGCGGTCGATATAGTGCTCATCGACCTGCGCCTGCACCTTGTAGGTCGTTAGGTCGTTCACCTGACCGATATTTGCGCCCTGCTGCAACGACTGACCGAGAACGACATCGAGCATACCCACCTCGCCATCAATAGGAGCCTTCACTTTGAGGTTATCTACACGCTGGCGGATAAGCTCCATATTGAGTTGCATCGAGCGGAGGCTCTCCTCCATTTGATCCACCTGCGAGGTGCGGTATAGAGAGTCCTGACGCTGACGCTCCAAAACTAAATTTCGCCTTCCGACAGCAAGCTCATAATCCTCCTTTGAGCGCAGATACTCCTCTCGCGCCAATAGGTTGTCGTTATAGAGGCTCTGATTCTGCTCAAAGGTACGCTTTAATCGCGACACCTCCAAGTCGAGTTGTAGCTTCTCCTGGCGCAGAGCCA
>JAZRJD010000028.1:0-5004 GCA_045645625.1 Alistipes sp. | reverse complement strand
AGATGTTGGCAACCGACCGCCCAGGCGGTTATATGAGCACAACTATCGTTGGTTGTAACACTCGCAAGTATCACGGTTTGATTGTTGCCCCGATTGATTCGAGCAACAATGCCTATGTGCTGCTGGCGTCACTTGACGAGACAATCGTGCAGCACGACCAGTCATTCAACTTGGCTCTCCACCGCTTCCGTGGTGTATATGAGCCTCGCGGACACAAGTACATTACCGACTTTGGGTATACTCCGTGTCCGAGCATTACTTACCGTGTCCGGGGTGTGATTCTCCGCAAGGAGATTCTCTGGATTCACAAACGTACGCGGATGATGATTCGCTATACGCTTGTTGATGCTCACTCCGAGACGACACTGCGTCTGCGTCCTTTCCTCGCATTCCGCAACAAGCACGAGTTGTCGAAGGCTAACATGTATGCCAATGTTCGCTCCTACCCGGTTACTAACGGAGTGAAAAACCGCCTCTATGACGGCTTCCCTTGGTTACACATGCAGTTGTCGAAGAACGATGCGAAGTTTATTCCTGCTCCGGATTGGTACTACGACTTCGAGTATCAGAAGGAGATTGAGCGTGGCTACGAGGGTTACGAGGATTTGCTCACTACGGGCTACTTCGAGATGAACATCAAGAAGGGAGAGAGCATTATCTTCTCGGCCTCGGTCGATGAGATGCCTTCGGGCGAGGCTATCTGCGAGGCTTACGAGGCTTCGGTAGCACGCCGTACACACAAGATCGACTTCGAGAGTTGCTTGCACCACTCGGCGCGTCAGTTTATTATTCGCCGTCCGGGTAACCGCACCGAGGTTGTCGCAGGATATCCTTGGTATGGCGTAGACGGTCGCTCGACCTTTATCTCGCTTCCGGGCTTGACCTTGGAGCAGGGCTACAAGGAGGACTGCCTCGATGTTCTCGACACTATGGTTGGCGATATGCACAATGGCGACTTCGCGGGCTCGGCTTCGGCAGAGGTTGCAGCAGATGCACCACTCTGGTTCTTCTGGACCTTGCAGCAGTTGGAGTCGCACATCGGCGCACAGGCTATCTGGGAGCGTTACGGCAATGCGATGAAGAGCATCTTGGCGGCATACCGCAAGGGTTTCTTCGGAGGTTGCGTGGCGATGCATACCAACGGACTCGTTTGGGCGGCTCGTGAGGGCGTAGCCTTGACTTGGATGAACAGTGTGATGAATGGTGTTCCGCAGACTCCGCGTGCAGGTTATGCCGTAGAGGTAAATGCCTTGTGGTACAACGCCGTGTCGTACGCCTTGGCTCTCGCCAAGAAGATGGGCGACAAGGAGTTCGAGAAGGAGTGGAAGGAGTTGCCTGCACAGATTCAGAAGTCGTTTGTCGATATGTTCTACCTCGCAGAGGAGGGCTATCTCGCCGACTATGTTGATAACTGCGGAAAGAATAGTTTTATCCGTTGCAACCAGATTGTAGCGTGTGGCTTGAAGTATACGATGCTCAACGAGGAGCAGACCGTAAATGTGTTGAGAACAGTGCGCCAGCACCTGCTCACCCCTGCGGGCTTGCGTTCGTTGTCGCCTCGTAACCCGATGTTCGAGTCGACCTACAAGGAGAATCCTATCGAGCAGGAGGCTGCATCGAAGAATGGTGCCGTATGGGTATGGCCTCTGATGTTCTACATCGAGTGTGCATTGCGCCTCGATAGCAACCGCTTCCTGCCATTGGCAGAGGAGATGTTGGCTGCATTCGATGACAATATCCAGACCTACTGTATCGGCTCGGTTGCCGAGTACTACGATGCTAACCCACCATTCGCACCGCGCGGAGCAATCTCGCAGGCTTGGAGCGTGGGTGGCGTGTTGTACATCAAGCAACTTATCGAGCAGTACAAGGCTAAGGCAAAGCGCGCGAAGAAGAGCACTACAAAGGCGGCTCCAAAGCGCACGGCAGCGAAAAAGAGTGTTAAGAAATAATAAAATATAGGAGAAATGAGGGTATTAATGTTTGGCTGGGAGTTTCCTCCGCACATTGCGGGAGGTCTTGGTACAGCCTGTTACGGAATGACCCGCGGATTGGCTCGTAACGATGTAGATGTTACATTCGTTATGCCTCGCGCTTCGGGCGATGAGGACGAGCGTTTTATTCGCGTGGTGAATGCGAGCGATGTCGAGACCGTATTCGGCAAAGTTAGTTCCGATGCTGCCGATATTATCGACAAGTTGTCGTTCATACATGTAGACTCCAACCTTGTTCCTTACCTCTCGCCCGAGGAGTACGAGACCTATCACGATGAGTTCGTAAAGACGGGAGAGAAGCGTTGGGAGACCGGCGATATTTGGAGTCAGCGTTACACCTTCTCGGGCAAGTATGGTGCAAACATCATGGAGGAGGTTGCCCGTTATGCCATTGTTGCTGCGCAGATAGCGAAGGACCTCGAAGGTCAGTTCGATGTTATCCATGCGCACGACTGGCTCACCTACTACGCAGGTATCGCTGCAAAGCGTGTGTCGGGCAAGCCGTTGGTGGTGCACATGCACGCCACATCGTTCGACCGCTCTTCGAGCGACAATATCGATACTCGTGTCTATGAGATTGAGCGTACGGGTATGGCTGCTGCGGATAGAGTTATTGCGGTGTCGAACTTGACTCGTAATATCATCATCGAGAAGTACAACATTCCTGCCGAGCGAGTTGTTACGGTACACAATGCTGTGCGCTTTGCCGAGAACGAGGCTGAGTTGCCGGAGCGTGGTGTGACCGACAAAATCGTAACCTTCCTCGGTCGTATCACCTTCCAGAAGGGTCCTGACTACTTCGTGGAGGCTGCGGCAAAGGTGTTGAAGCGAGTTCCTAATGTCCGCTTTGTGATGGCAGGCTCGGGAGATATGATGAATCATGTTATTCGCCGTGTTGCTCGTCTTGGCATTGCCGACCGCTTCCACTTCACGGGCTTCTTGCGTGGTGACGATGTACACAAGATGTTCCAACTCTCCGATGTATATATCATGCCATCGGTGTCAGAGCCATTCGGTATCTCGCCGTTGGAGGCTATGCGTGCCAATGTACCTTCGATTATCTCGAAGCAGTCGGGTGTTGCCGAGGTGTTGGACTACGCCGTGAAGGTGGACTACTGGGATGTTGATTCGATGGCAGATGCCATCTATGGTCTGATTACCTATCCGGCTCTCTCTAAGATGTTCGCACAGAAGGGCTTGGAGGAGGTTACCAACCTCAAATGGAACGATGCGGCAAAGAAGGTCAAGAAGGTCTACGAGGACGCCATTGCATCGGTAAAATAACGGAAACGAAAAACAAAAACACACAAAAATATGAAGACAGTTTGTTTATATTTTCAGGTACATCAGCCTTGGCGACTGAAAACCTACCGCTTTTTCCATATCGGCAAGGACCACAACTACCTTGACGATTTGACCAACCGCGCCATCATGCAGAAGATTGCGCGCGAGTGCTACCTGCCGATGAATGCCCTCCTCCTGAAACTCATCAAGGAGAACAAGGGTGCATTCCGCGTTTCGTTCTCGCTCACGGGTACCGTTGTTGAGCAGTTCAAGGCTTATGCTCCGGAGGTGTTGGATTCGTTCCGCGCCTTGGTCGATACAGGTTGCGTAGAGTTGTTGGCAGAGACCTACTCGCACTCGTTGGCAGCCCTCTCCTCGAAGGAGGACTTCAAGGACCAAGTCAAGAAGCATACCGCAATGTTGAAGGCGGAGTTTGGTGTTAAGCCAAAGGCATTCCGCAACACCGAATTAATCTACTCTGATGAGATTGGCGAGGCAGTTGGCGAACTCGGATTCAAGACTATGTTGGCAGAGGGTGCAAAGCATATCCTCGGCTGGAAGTCGCCGGACTTCGTCTATGCAGGTGCGGCTGACCAGAGCCTTCGTCTCTTGCTCCGCAACTACAAGTTGTCGGACGATATCGCATTCCGCTTCTCAAATCAGGGTTGGGACGAGTATCCACTCACAGCCGACAAGTATGCCGCATGGCTTTCGGAATCGGAGGGCGAGGTTATCAACCTCTTTATGGACTACGAGACCTTCGGTGAGCACCAGAAGGCTTCGACCGGCATCTTCGACTTTGTGAAGAGTCTCCCTGCTGCAATTTTGAAGCGTGGTGATTTGAAGTTCGCTACCGTTAGCGAGACCGCAGCCGAGCACCAGCCTGTTGCAGTTCTACACTGCCCTCATGTTATGTCGTGGGCAGATGAGGAGCGCGATATTACCGCTTGGTTGGGTAACGACTTGCAGAACGAGGCGTTCAGCAAGTTGTACGCCATGAAGGATAAGGTACGCTCGTTGAAGAGTGCCGATTTCGAGTATGTGTGGAACTTCATGCAGACCTCGGACCACTTCTACTATATGGCAACAAAGTGGCTCTCTGATGGTGATGTTCACTCCTACTTCAACCCATACGGCTCGTCATACGAGGCATTCATCAACTATATGAATGTGTTGTCGGACTTCCAGATTGAGGTGGAGAAGGCGTTGGCTGCAAAGAAGTCGCGCAAAAAGTAGAAATTGTTTTTAAGCAGCAACTGCTGCGTTAAACATCGATAACCGAGTTCCTCACATACGCTTAGTATGCTGCGGACTCGGTTTCTCGTTTGCCTTGCATTTGTCTGCTTAAATTCCAATTTTAGAGGTGGGAAAGACCTTTGGGCTGTACGCTTTGTACTATCCCGAAGGTCTCTCTTTTGTGATGCACCGCATCTCACGACTTCTGACAAGAAATTTAATTAGTGGAGAGGGATAGGGGTAGGGGTGCGCGAAAAATAAAACCTCATTATCCCTATAACCCCTATAATACTGAAAAAAATAAAGACACCCAAACTGAGTGTCTTTATCTTTCCGTGAAGCATCTGTCTGATTACTTCTTCTTATCGTAGCGCTTTGCGTAACGGCTCATAAACTTATCCACACGACCGGCGGTATCAACCAACTTCATCTTACCAGTGTAGAATGGGTGCGATGTGTTGGAGATTTCCATCTTATACACGGGATAGGT
>JAZRJD010000027.1:0-3249 GCA_045645625.1 Alistipes sp. | reverse complement strand
ATGTGGAAGAGAATGAAAAGCACGAGGAAGCAGCCCGAGATGCTCATCACCAACTTTCTTCCGAGAGATGAATTAGTTAAAAAACAGCCCATAATTTTAATTAAATTTAAGATTTGTGTATATTTGTGAAAAGTTTGTTCTATCGTTCACTGTTTGCCACACGCACACGCGCATACCTAACTACAAAGATAGTTATTGTTTGCGGAATAACAACACTTTTTGACAAAATTTTACCATTAAAAACAAAGTTTTTATGATTTTGAGCGATAAACGCAAAATACGACAAGCAGTCAGAGCAGAAATCGCAAAGCTCTCGGACGAAGAGAAAAAATCTATTTCGGCTCAGATTTTCAGCGAGTTAGAAAACAGCAGCAAGGTTAGCAACGCTTCAGTTATCGCTCTTTTCATCTCTCTGCCAGACGAGCCTCAAACTTCCAACTTCATCAAGCAACTTTTAAGCAAAAACAAGCGCGTAGTAGTGCCTCGCATCGAGGGTGAAGAGATGAATTTTTATGATATTTCGGAGGGGGTTTTCAAAGGTGCTTTCGGCATTATGGAGCCTATCGCAACAACACCTATCAACCCCGCCGAAATGGATGTGATGATTGTGCCGGGAGTGGCTTTTACACGCCAGGGAGCACGACTTGGTCGTGGCAAGGGATTTTACGACAAATACCTGTCGCACAAGGATTTCCACGCCTACACAATAGGCGTTTGCTACCCTTGTCAAGTAGTCGAAAATATCCCAACCGAGGAGCACGACAAACCGCTCGATTTGGTCATAACCTTTTAGCTGCTGCCAAGTGGCATATCTTTTGCCTCGTAGCGTAGGTTAAAAAGGTATGCAATGAATCTCTCCAACACTCTATCTTCACATATTGCGCTTATATTCTGCAACATTGTATGGGCGTGCGACTATCCGTTTTACAACCTTGTTCTCGGACGATACATCTCACCCCTTGCAATGGTCTCGGCATCGTTGGTCATAGCGGCGCTACTTTCGCTCATTCCCCTCTTGTGGGAGAAGCACGAGAGGGTTGAGCCCTCCGACCGCATCAAAATTTTCGGGGCAGCAATGCTTATGGGTGTTGGTCGAAAGTTGTGTATGATGTTCGGTCTTGCAAACACCTCTCCCATTGACGGCTCAATAATCAGCACAACAACACCATTGCTTGTTCTTCTATTATCCGTAGCCGTTGGTTTTGAGCGATTTACAAAGACAAAAGTTATAGGCTTACTGCTTGGTATGGGTGGAGCCATTGCAATAATTGTAACGAGTAATTTAGGCCCTCACGAGCAATCTACACTCTTCGGCAATTCGCTAATATTTTGTTCGGCTTGCGTATCGGCTGCATATATGGTTTGGTTCAAACGGGTGATTGGGAAGTATCGCATCACCACCCTACTGCGATGGATATATTGTTCGTCTGCAATTATAATGCTACCAATAGGGGCTCACGACATCATCTCAACCGATGTTTCGGATATGGATACCACGATTATCTTGGCATCGCTCTTCGTGTTGATTGTGCCAACCTATCTACCAAATCTTCTGCTTAACTACTCGCTGAAATTTGTTGCCCCAACCATAACGAGTATATACTCCTACCTGCAACCTATCGTTGCAATATCACTCTCGGTGGCAATGGGCTTGGATAAACCCCATCTCGACACGATACTCTTTGCACTGATTATATTCATAGGTGTAGGGTTGGTAATCGGCAGTAATAGAAGAAGGGTGGCGTCAAACACCACCCCTTCGTCTATTCAAAATCGTCAATGATTTAACTATTTTGTGCGTTACGCAGTGGCGGAAAGCGCAACCGACGCTGCGGAGCGAGGGCAGAGGGTGCTTGCACACTTTGCCGAGCCGCGAGGAGGAAAAGCCTGCGAAGCAGGATTAACATACTAAGCGTATGTGAGAAAAAAACAGAAGGCTGCTTTACCGCAACCTTCCATTTATTCAAATTGATTTTTAGAGGAGGGTTTTCAAGGCTTGCGAAGTTTTGCAAAGCGGAGCATACTTTGGCGTATGTGAGCATTTGCAAAGCAAGCGTAACGCAGAAAACACCCTATAAAAACAATTTACTACAAATTCTCGTTAATCTTGTGCCAATCCTCTACTGCCGGAATAACACCCATCGCGATAACCTCGTCACGAAGTGCGCAGAGGTGCTTGTACGACTCTACGAGTGTAGCGTGCTCCTCGGCAGTACCGTGAACAGGGAGAACCTCAACACCATTTGCATCGAGTTTGGTCTCCATAGCCATCATGATATGGTTAAACTCACCATTGTTCACATAGCAACCAGCTGGCCAACGGAATGGCTCGCCACCCATAGCGGCAGCAATCATCTGAATCGAAACGAGCGATGGGCTCTGGAACGATGAGCGACCACGGAGGTCGATAATGTTCTTACCACCCTGAATTACGCGCTGACGGAGAGCGTCCCAATCAGCCTGTGGCATACGGTCAGTGCCGATAATGTCGGTGAGAGGAGTACCATCAACAGTTGTAGTCGAAGCGAAAACAGCCATCTGCTCACCGTGACCACCGTATGTACGAGGGTTTACAACCTTGTCAGCTGCTACATGGAGGTACTTTGCCAACTCGCTGCGGAGACGAGTAGAGTCGAGAGCTGCAAGAGTAGTAACCTGCGATGGCTTAACACCCGCATAGATAAGGGTGATAAGACCGGTAATGTCAGCAGGGTTGAAGATAACAACGATGTGCTTTACATCTGGGCAGTACTGCTTGATGTTCTTACCGAACTCGGCAGCGATCTCTGCGTTGCCCTTCAACAAATCCTCGCGAGTCATACCAGCCTTACGCGCTGCACCACCCGAAGATACTACATACTTAGCATCGGTCAAAGCCTCCTTGATATCCGAAGTAAAGGTGAGGTTGATGCCATCGAAACCGCAGTGGAACAACTCCTCGGCAACACCCTCCAATGCAGGAGCAAATGGGTCATAGAGGCAAATGTTCGACGACAACTTCATCAACATAGCGCACTGCGCCATGTTCGAACCAATCATACCGGCTGCGCCGACGATGGTCAATTTCTCATTTGTTAAGAAACTCATAATTTTGTGTGTTTTAGAAAGTTAAGTATTGTTTATATAAAAAATATTAGTCATCAATAGGCAGATGTACGAACTTCTCGCCTACCTTCGCCAAGATATCCCACCCCTCGGTGTTGTGGTACTTCTCCGAAAACAGCACACGCTTAATACCCGCCTGAATAA
>JAZRJD010000026.1:0-15781 GCA_045645625.1 Alistipes sp. | reverse complement strand
GCCACCAGGAATCGAACCGGGGACACAAGGATTTTCAGTCCTTTGCTCTACCAACTGAGCTATGGCACCAACTTTTCTGCGCAACCTTATCGGTTTTGCGAGTGCAAAGGTAACGCAAAATTTCGATTCTGCAAACTTTTTATTAAAATTTCTCAAAAATTTCGCATTATTAACATCTTTGCAACTCTCTGCACCTTAGTTTTACCATGCAAAATCTCTCAGAAATCACACGCAGGTACGATTTTTCGTACCCGTGTGATAGGAGAGAGGAATTGGATATTTAGTCATTGCAAAAGCCGTTAGACCCTTGGCTCCACTGCGATTAAGCCGAGAGCGGAATCGAACTTGTTTGAACTATGCCGAGGTGGAGAGAGCCGTACTTGCGCGACTCAAAGACGAGATTTTTTGTTTTTGACGACAAGAGTAGGGATTATAGGGGCGATAGGAGGGTATAGGGTTAATTAAAACAAGTGAGGCAGAGGTTGCTTGCAGGCTACGCCGAGACGAAGCATTGAAGACCGAAGGTTTATCTTCCACTTGCTTTATTAAAAACCATAAAAAAGATTGCCACGACTTGTGCCTAGCCTCGCAATGACTCTCTTATTTATACTAACAACTCTAAACTATATAATTCCGAAAAGTAAAATGGGAGATCGCCACGAGCCTGCGGCTCTCGCGATGACGATTTATTAATTAAAAACGGAATTATATAATTCCGTATTTTTTATTATCTTTGTCGCGCATATTTACTAATTTGGGCGAGAATGAGGCTTTCAGAGTTAAAGACAGGCGAATCGGCAACCGTTGTCAAGGTACTTGGTCACGGTGGTTTTCGCCGCCGTATCGTGGAACTCGGCTTTGTGCGTGGTGCAAAGGTCGATGTTGTGCTGAATGCCCCACTCAAAGACCCTATCGAGTACCATCTGCTCGGTTACAATATCTCGCTTCGCCGTGCCGATGCCGAGATGGTTGTGGTAGTAACCAACGAGGAGGCTGCCGCAATGCAGTACGAGGAGGTGAATGTCTCTGACAGCGACCAGATTGAGGCGGAGATTGACCGCCGCAAAAAGCACATCAACATAGCCCTTGTGGGTAACCCGAACAGTGGCAAGACCTCGATATACAACCATATAACGGGAGAGCACGAGCATGTCGGGAATTACAGCGGTGTAACGGTTGATGCCAAGAGCACCGTATGCAAATACAAGGGTTACGAATTGCACATAACCGACCTGCCGGGCACTTACGCCCTCTCGGCATACTCGCCCGAGGAGTTGTATGTGCGCCGTCACCTCGCATCGCACACGCCCGACATTGTGCTGAATGTGGTCTGTGCCTCGAACTTGGAGCGCAACCTCTACCTCACGACCGAACTTATCGACATGAGTCAGCGCATGGTCGTGGCACTCAGCATGTACGATGAGTTGCAGCGCAACAACGCCACGCTCGACCACGATATGCTCGGCAAGATGCTGGGTGTTCCGATGATTCCGGTCGAGGGACACAGTGGCAAGGGCATCGAGGAGTTGCTCGACACAATAATTGCCGTCTACGAGAATCGCGACAAGCGGGTACGACACATTCACATCAACCAAGGTATTGCCGAAGAGAGTGTGATGGCACTCAACAAGGATATGAAGGAGCATCGCGAGGAGTTGCCGAAGTGTTTTCCTCCGCGTTACTTTGCGATGAAGATGCTCGAAGGCGATGCCGATATTCAGATGATGCTCAAAAAGCATAGCAGGCGATATGCCGAGTGGTTAAGCATCTGCAACAAGGAGCGTCAGCACATGAAAAACGACCTCGGAGCCGATGAGGATATACAGACCACAATGGCAAACCAGAAGTATGGTTTCATCATGGGTGCCCTACGCGAGACCTACACCGAGGGACAAGACAAACTCGGCAATATAACCAACCGAATAGATGCCATAGTTACGCATCGCATACTCTCCTACCCTATCTTCATCTTCCTGATGTGGTTGATGTTCTACTGCACCTTCCGCCTCGGAGCCTTTCCGCAGGAGTGGATTGAGCAGGGAGTTGCCTTTATCGGAGGGTTGTTCGAGCGTTGGTTGCCTGACGGCATATTGAAGGATATGATTTGCGATGGCATAATCGGCGGCGTGGGCAGCGTGATAGTCTTTCTGCCGAACATTATGATTTTATACCTCTTTATCTCGTTTATGGAGGACTCGGGCTACTTGGCGCGTGCAGCCTTTATAATGGATAAACTTATGCACAAGGCGGGTTTGCACGGCAAGTCGTTTATCCCGCTTGTGATGGGCTTTGGTTGTAATGTGCCGGCTATAATGTCTACGCGCATCATCGAGAGTCATAGCAGTCGAATAATCACGGCATTTATCATTCCGTTTATGTCGTGCAGTGCACGACTGCCGATATATATCGTACTTATAGGCACCTTCTTCGCCTCGCACTCTACGGGCATAATGCTCGGATTGTATCTGCTCGGCATCGTAGTGGCGATGATAACGGCGTTGCTGATGCGCAAGTTTATGTTCAAGGAGGAGGAGACACCTTTTGTGATGGAGTTGCCGCCATACCGCATACCTACCCTGAAAGCGACCATGTCTCACATGTGGGCACGATGCGCGCAGTATCTGCGCAAGATGGGCGGAATGATACTTATCGCCTCGATAATAGTATGGTTTCTCGGTTACTTCCCTCATCAGCAGGAGGGCGAGAGCCGTGCCGAGCACTACGAGAACTCCTATATCGGTCGTATCGGGCACCTCTGCGAGCCCGTGTTCGAGCCTCTCGGGCTCAACTGGAAGGCGAGCGTATCGCTGCTCTCGGGTGTAGCCGCCAAGGAGATTATGGTAAGTACGCTGGGCGTACTTTACAGCGACAACTCGTCAGAGGATAGTTCGGTGCAGTTGAAAGAGAACTTGGCAAAGAGCAACGATTTCACCACCCCTTCGGCATTGGCATTACTGGTATTTACGCTACTCTATCTCCCTTGCGTGGCGACCATTGCAGCCGTAGGCTCGGAGAGTGGTTGGAAGTGGGCTGTCGCTTCGGCGGTGTATAGTTTGGTGGTGGCGTGGTTATTTGCCTTTGCCACCTATCACATTGCACAACTCTTTATATAGCAAGATATGGAGTGGCACGAGATTGTGGCTTGGGTTGTTATCGCGGTGGCATTTATAGTGGCTGCAGTATGGGCGATAAGGCGTATCGTATGCCCCGCCTCGAAGTGCGAAGGCTGCGACAAGGAGTGCAGATACAGAAGAGATAATAACCAAAACATTAGATAACAATGAAGAGAATTTTACTGATTTTGTTGGCGGCACTGTTTGCCACAACGGTAGTAACGGCGCAGACCTCGCGCGAGGAGATTGATGCATATCCGCATGTGGCGATGTCCACGCAGTCGGTATATGCAGCACACTACTTTGCCAAGCCATTAGCCAAGGCTCCAAAGGGTTACGAGCCCTTCTACATTTCGCACTATGGTCGTCACGGCTCACGCTACGAGTCGCGCGCATACTACACGCAGCGTGTGGCGGACTACTTCCATGTTGCTGACTCGCTCGGTATACTAACGCCAAAGGGCAAGGAGGCAAAGGCTCTGTTCGAGAAGATTAACGACACACAGAAGAACTACATCGGCGAACTCACCCGCATAGGCGTTGAGCAGCACAAGGGCATTGCACGCCGTATGTACAACAATTTCAGACCTATATTCAAGCGTGGAGCCATTATCAACTCGCGTTCATCGTCACGCTCGCGTTGCATTTTAAGCATGGCGGCATTCAACGAGGGGCTTAAAGAGTGTAAGCCACTCCTCGAAACACGATTGAGTGCATCGCAGGCAGACCAGAAGATGATTCGTCCATTGGACGCTATCGTCACCGATTACGACCACGACACTCTCAACGAGATCGACCACGAATGGAGAGGTATCTTGGCGCAATGGGAGGAGAAGCAGGATTTGTCGCACGCAGCAAACAGCCTCTTCACCGATATTAAGACTCTGTGCAACCACACCGGCAAGAGCGAAGTTTACATCTTGACCGACATATATAAGCGACTCGCCTTTATGCAGAATCTCGGTTGGCACGACCGTTCGTTAATCGACTCGGTATTCACTCCGAAGGAGCGTCACACAATCTATCTGCGCGAGAACTATCGTTGGTTTTGCACCTATGCCGGGACATCGTTGCCCGATGCAGGCGACTATTTCAAGACGATGTATCTGCTTGTAGATGATATTATCAAGTATACCGACCTTGCCATCGAGGGTAAAAATAGTGCATCGGCAGACCTCCGCTTCGGACACGACTACTATCTGTTGGGACTGCACGCCGTAGCCAACTTCAACGAGGTACCCGTAAACTGCGACTACTCCGATATTGCGAAGTTAGGTGAGGCATGGCGTGGCTATCGCCATATAAGCATGGCTTCGAATATCCAGTTTATCCTCTATCGCAGCAAGAAGAGTTCCGATATCTTGGTACGCATTCTCCTCAACGAGAGCGATGCAACACTTCCTATCGACTCTTCGACCACACCATTCTACAAGTGGGAGGATGTTCGCAACCACCTCAACGCCCGTGCGCAGGCACTTCGCAAGTAGGCTATTTGATCGACACAAAAGAGATAGAAAAGTGGCTATCCAACTCAGGTTGAGATAGCCACTTTTTTGTGCTCCAATCACCGTCTATTTGAGCGGACGAAGCAGGAAGTTGAACTTGCGATTATCGTAACGGAGTTGATACTCTGGTCGTGGCAGTTTGCCCCACGAGGTCTCGCAACCGACTCCCATCTGCGCCATATCGATATTGACATAGGTGTTGCCATCTTTTTCGAGTCGTGGCGCGTACTTACGATAGTTCTCCGAGTGAACATCAATCTGCTCCATCGGATAAGGGAGCGCATTTGCCTGGAAAAGCACATCGCTCAATACCTCGAAGCCACGACCTGCGGTATCGGTAATACGCCACCAGCGAAGGTCGCAGTGTGCGCCACACTCCTGCGGACGGGCGTAGAATGGCCAGAACTGCTCATCTACACTCTGCTTGTAGGTGCCTACCAATGCGCCCGTGGTACGGTCGATATATGTTTCGTGAGGACCTGCGCCATAGAACTCGATAGTGTCGAATGCCGAAGGCATAGCCAATGCCATACCGTAGCGGAGCAAGTTTGGAGTCTTCTTCTCGCCTGCGGCAGCCCTCATCTTCTCCGTTACGGCAATTGTGCCATCAGGAGCAACGAGATAGGTCATGGTTACGGTAGCACCATTTGCAGCATAGTTATATACGGCAACAACCTCCACGCAGTTGTTTTCGAGAGGTGTGGCACCGAATTTGGCAAGTTGTGGTTTGTCGCTACGCAGTACCAACCAACCCTTGTGGTTAAAACGGGTTGTGCGACCCTTGCGTACACCATAGTCATTCTCCACCATTGCACGGTAGAACTCCGGCATCATAGGCTTCGAGAGGAGTTGCGTACCCTTATATATATAAGAGGAGAGGAAACCCTGCTCGTTGAACTCGGCAACAAAACTATCTCCCGCAACCTTGCGACCATCGAGTGTCAAGGTGTGACACTTGCCGCTCTCTACACCCTGCTCCTTGGCAAGCGAGAAGGCGTAGGCTGCATCGTAAGCCTCAACGACAAACTGGTTACGAGCCACCTCGTGACCTGCCGAGAGGAGAGGCTCGGCACTCTTCAACACGAACGACACGGTAAGCAACACCTCGCCCTTCAACGCCTTAACATCGTTGGCTGTGTAGCCGAGTTGCAAAGCAACTCTCTGCTGCGGTGCGACACCGAGGTTTTCGATAATTCCCGACTTTGCAACCTTACCGTTTGCCGAGAGGGTCCACACAAGGCGGAGGTTATCGAGCCCCTTGAAGATGTGCTCATTAAAGACAACTACCTTGCCCGATGCCGAGTCGGAGGCTGTAACCCAAACATTCTGATACTGATGCTTTACCTCGTACGCCGATGGGTGATACTTGCGGTTAGAGGCAATAAAACCGTTGCAGCAGAAGGTGTCGTCCGAAGCATCGCGGTCGTTCCAGCAACCACCATAGCGGTAGGTGAGTTCGTTGGTCTGAGGGTCGCGCCAAGCCAAAGCCTGATCCACAAAGTCCCAGATAAAACCACCTTGATAGGTTGCATAGGAGCGTACCAAGTCCCAATACTCCTTCAACCCGCCAAGCGAATTACCCATTGCGTGGGCATACTCGCACTGTATAAGCGGACGCGCCGGCTTCGACTGTGCATGCAACTCGCAATCATCGTACGATGCGTACATCGGGCAGTCGATATCGGTGTTGTAGTTGCTCTGCGACTTGCCGTATTTGATAACATTTGCCTGCTCATACTGCACCGGACGCGACTTGTCGTACGCCTTAATCCAGTCGTAGCACTTGTGGAAGTTCGGACCATTACCCGCCTCGTTGCCAAGGCTCCAAAATATAATCGATGGGTGGTTGAAGTCGCGCAACACCATACGCTTATCGCGCACAAGGTGCGCAGCCTCGTAGTCGGCACGCTTTGCCAAGGTCTTATCCTTGTAGCCCATACCGTGTGACTCGATATTGCCCTCATCGCACACATACAAACCATACTGGTCGCAGAGGTCGTACCAGAGTGGCGAGTTTGGATAGTGGCAAGTGCGCACTGCGTTGATATTCAACTCCTTCATAATCTGAATATCGCGAATCATATCCTCGCGAGTGACATAGTAGCCGTTGTTCGGATTCATCTCGTGACGATTTGCGCCCTTTATAATCACACGGCGACCATTCACAAGCACCTGCGAGTTCTTTATCTCGACCTTGCGGAAGCCGACATTGAAGGCTGTTGCCTCGATTGTGTTTTTGCCATCGAGAGCCTCGACCGTAAGACGATATAGGGTAGGTATCTCGGCACTCCAAGGCGACACCTCGCCGAGGTGCCAGCACTGCTCGACCTTACCCTTTACAACCGCTACAACCTCCTGCTTAACCTGCTTGCCGCAAGGGGCAGAGAGAGTAAGACGGAGAGCCTTAACTCCCTTGGTAGCAGTGATGTCGAGGTCGAGATGACCTTTGGTATAGTTGTCGTGCAGGTCGGCTACGAACTTTATATCCTCGATATGTCGCTTGTCGCGGGCGTAGATGTAGCAGTCGCGCCCAATACCCGATAGGCGGAAGAAGTCCTGATCTTCGAGGTAGGTACCATCGCACCAGCGGTATATCTGCATTGCAAAGAGGTTGTCGGCACCCGCCTTCACATACTTCGTAATATCGAACTCCGCTTCGAGTTTGCTATCCTCGCTATAACCCACATATTGACCATTTACCCACAACGAGAGGTTTGAGGTTGCCGAGCCGATATGAACATATATCTGCTTGCCTGCCCACTCGGCAGGTATCTCAACATGGTGACGATATGAGCCCACCGCATTGCGCTCGGTCGGAGCATACGGAGGGTTGCTCTTGTAGAAATTTTTCCACGCATAACCGGTATTCTTATAGAGAGGCACACCATAGCCGTTCAACTCCCACAATCCCGGCACAGGCATCTTGCCCCAAGTCGAGTCATCGAACTTTAGCGACCAGAACGCCTCGGGCTGAGGGTCTGTGGCATTCTCTGTCCAGTAGAAGTTCCACACACCGCCAATCGTGCGATAGAGTGGCGACTGCGTAAAGTCGTGCTCGGCAACAGCGTTGTCGGCTGTCGGAGTTACGATAAATGTTGAGCGCATAGGCAGACGATTCTCCTCGAAGAAGTTGGGGTCTTGCCACTTCGGCGCATTTGCTGCCATTGCATTGATGCCCAATGCAAGCGCAATAAATGTAATCGATAGTCTTTTCATCTTATTTTGAGTTATTGGTTATTTACATTTAGGTTTTGGTATTCTATCTCATCGAGTTCATTCTGATACTCGCCTTCACAAGGGCTATCGCCCGAATACGCCCCATCTCGATATCTTTGTCGGCATGGTGAGGGTTTTGCGACACCAATCGCACATACCCCGCCTTGTCGGAGCGTTGGATATACTTTACCGTGACATACTCCTCGCCCTCCATATCTATCGAGAGGAGATACATATCGCCCCAGAATATATCCTCCAAGTCATGCAGTTGCTTGTAGAGAACGATATCGCCACTCTTCAACAGCGGATACATCGAGTCGCCCGCCACATATATCGCACCATCGCACTTGGGCAGATTCGGGATATGTATGTAGTTTATCGGGCTATGCTCCCCCTGCTGCTCGAAGAGAGGCACAAGCCCCGCCGTTGCCTCTATCGAGTAGAGAGGCACGGACTGCAACGGCATCGCCATCTCGCCACCACGACCATACGAGGCAGAGAAGGCAGGGTCGGCATTGAACATCTCGCCCTGTCCACTCTCCAACCAGTCGGGATTAACATTCAATTCCTGAACAAGGATATTTCTGTTGCGCGCCGAAAGACGAGTCTTTCTGGTCTCTATCATCGACAATGCCGTTTTACCAACGCCAAGTCGTTGAGCCAGTTGCTCTTGCGTCATTCCGAGTGCTTTGCGTATAAGTTTTACTCGCTCTTCCATTTGTTTTATTCAGTTCTTTTTATACAATTTTTGAACTTTCCTTGGTAGGCAAATTCATTTATTGGACTATATTTGCACTCGCAAAGTTAAACATTTTATCTGAAAATAGCAACAATTTACTTAACTATCAAACTAAAATAGATATGAATAACACGATTTACAAACTATCCGAGGAGGATTACATGGCTATTGCCACTCAGGTAAAGGGACGATTGATGTCGCCCTGCTACTTCACAGGAGTTATCGAAGTCGAGGGACGAGACGAGTGTGTTTTGCGATTTACGGCATCGCTGATACTCTATCGCCGCCGCCCCGATACTCGCAACCAGTTCGAGCGTTACGACACCATTTGCAATGTCTCGGCAGTATGGTGGGACTTTGTATGCGAGGGCGAAGAGGGCATCGTCTTGGACGATTTCGATTTTGAGAAGTTCGAGAAATATCTAATCGAGGAGGAGTAGCCATGGACTTTACAAACTTCGCAACTCAAATCTACCCGTTTTTGGAGGTGCAGCCCTTCCATTCGGTCTATTATCGCATTCTCGAAGCCTTTGCACGAGGCGAGATTAAGCGTCTTATTATCACCATGCCGCCGCAGCACGGCAAGTCGGTAGGTGCCACCACCCTACTGCCCGCCTATATGTTGGGGTTAAACCCCGACCTACGCATCGCAATAGCATCGTATTCGGGCTCTTTGGCTTCGCGTTTCAACCGCCGCGTGCAGCGTATTCTCGAAAGCGAGGAGTACTTTCAGATATTCCCCGACACCACGATTAAGCGCGGAGCAAAGCCCGCCAACTACATCCGCACAGCTGACGAGGTGGAGATTATCGGACACGATGGCGCACTCCTCTCGGTCGGTCGCGAGGGATCACTCACTGGTAACCGTGTCGATTGCTTTATTCTTGACGACCTCTACAAAGATGCCATGGAGGCAAACTCCCCCATCATACGCGAAAACTGTTGGGAGTGGTACACCTCGGTTGTACGAACACGAATGCACAACTTTTCGCGCGAGTTGATAGTCTTTACCCGTTGGCACGAGGAGGACCTAATCGGCACCATAACAAGCAAAGAGCCGTGCCGCGAATTGCGCAGTCTCAACGACCTGCGTGAGGTGGGCGAAAATGAGTGGCTCTACCTCAACTTCGAGGCTTTGAAGGCTTCGCCACCCACCGAGATAGACCCTCGCAACTTGGGTGAGGCATTATGGGAGGAGCGGCACTCGGCATCGCTGTTACAACAGAAGCGACAACTCGACACACTGCGCTTCGAATGTATGTATCAGGGGCACCCTTCATCACGCGAAGGACTACTCTACGGTAACTCCTTCGCCGAGTACGACACCCTGCCGCGCGACATTGTCCGCTACGGCAACTACACCGACACGGCAGATACGGGAGATGACTATCTCTGTTCGATATGTTACGCCGTAGATACCGATGGTCTGATTTACATCTGCGATGTGGTCTATTCGCGTGAGCCTATGGAGGTTACCGAGCGCGAAGTGGCGGAGATGTTGTGCCGTAACCGCACCCGCACCGCCGCCATCGAGAGCAACAACGGAGGTCGCGGTTTTGCCCGTGCCGTACAGCGCATAGCAACCACCACAAAGGTCGAGTGGTTTCATCAGTCGGGCAACAAGGAGGCTCGTATTCTCTCCCATTCGGCAACGGCACTTCACCTGCTTCGCTTTCCGCGCGGCTGGCAGCAGCGATGGCACGATTTGTATAACCACCTAACTACCTATCGCCGTACCTTCCACTCAAATCGTTGGCACGATGCCGCCGATGTTATCACGGGCATTGTCGAGCGCGAAACCGGCAACGCCTTCCGACCGAAGGTATCTTTTATAAGATAGACGAGAACGGAGAACTGAGAACTGAGAACTGAGAACTGAGAACTGAGAGCGGAAAAACAATTCTTAATTTGCTTTCGCGCACCCTATAACCCCTATTAAGGGCTGAAAGCCCCCCCCCAGTAACCCCCATAAATCGCCGCGCCTTGACCACAGTCGGAGTCCGCAAAACAAAAAAAGAGCAAAAAAAGAGCAATTTATTTGGTTTTTAATAAATATAGGTGTATATTTGCAGTGTTAAAGGAGTAAGGGGACAGTGAGTCCCCTTATTTTTGTAAAGAACACAAAGGAATCAAATTATAGTCAATTATATGGATATCAAGGAGTTATTAGCGGCAGCAGAGAGAGCATTGGAGGGCACGGATATGTTTGTGGTGGATTGCACAATCGCACCCGACAACACTATTGACCTCGTTTTGGACAGCGACACCTCGGTTTCGATTGATACTTGCGCGATGCTTAATCGTGCTATTGGCGAGGCTTTTGACCGCGATGAGGAGGACTACTCTTTGACTGTTGCCTCGGCGGGCATCGGTGAGCCGTTGAAGTTGGTGCGCCAATACAAGAAACTCGTCGGCGAGAGTGTGGAGGTACTGCTCAAAAGCGGAGTGAAGATTTTGGCCACACTCGATAATGTAACTGATGAGGCTATCACGCTATCCTATGATGAGGCGGTAGTTGTCGAGGGCAAAAAGAAGAAGCAGATTCAGCGCACCTCGCACACCTACTCGTTCGATGAAATAAAGTGGACAAAAGAGTGGCTTGACTACAAGTAGTCAAATTGACAATTGATAATTAAAGGTATTTTTAATTACTTTCAGCGCACCCTATAACCCCCAGAACCCCTATTACCCCTATAATCGTTGCGCCTTGACAAGGACAGGAGTTCGGAAAACAGAAAAACAACAAACAAAACAATATAAATAAACACAAAAGACAATGAACAATCTTAATCTTATCAGCAATTTTGCCGAGTTCAAGGAGTTGAAGAACATCGACAAAGCAACAATGATTGGCGTATTGGAGGATGTATTCCGTCACGCATTGCAGAAGCAGTATGGAACGGACGAAAACTTCGATATCATTATCAATGACGACAAGGGAGACCTCGAAATCTGGCGTAACCGCGAGGTTGTGGCAGACGAGGACTTCACCGATGAGGTATCGCAAATCGCCCTCTCGGAGGTATTGAAGATTGACGACTCGTACGAGGTGGGTGACGAGTACACTGACGAGATTCCATTCTCGGCATTCGGTCGCCGTGCAGTATTGTCGCTCCGTCAAAACCTTGCATCGCGCATTCTCGACCTCGAAAATGCAGGTATCTACGAGGACTACACCTCGAAGGTCGGCGAGTTGATTTCGGGCGAGGTATATCAGGTATGGAAGCGCGATATGATGATTCTCGATGAGGACGACAACGAGTTGGTAATGCCAAAGAGCGAGCAGATTCCTAACGACTTCTATCGCAAGGGCGACACCATCAAGGCTATTATCAAGAGCGTAGAGATGGTAAACAACAAGCCACGAGTTATCCTTTCGCGTACGGCAAATCTCTTCCTCGAAAAGTTATTCGAGCAGGAGGTACCCGAGATTTCGGACGGACTTATCTCCATCAAGAAGATTGCCCGCATTCCGGGTGAGCGTGCCAAGGTTGCCGTTGAGTCGTATGACGACCGCGTAGACCCTGTTGGAGCATGTGTGGGTATTAAGGGTGCTCGTATCTACACCATCGTTAAGGAGTTGCGTAACGAGAATATCGATGTTATCCAGTACACAGCAAACACATCGTTGCTTATTCAGCGTGCATTGTCGCCTGCAAAGGTATCGTCAATCACTATTGACGAGGAGAAGAACACCGCATCGGTATACTTGCAGCCTGATCAGGTTTCGCTTGCTATCGGTAAGGGAGGTCTTAACATTCGCCTTGCGAAGTTGCTCACAGGCTTCGACATCGATGTCTTCCGCGAGTTGGAAGAGGAGGATGTTGCTCTCACCGAGTTTGCAGACGAGATCGAGGGCTGGATTATCGATACTCTCCACAACATCGGTTGTGACACCGCGAAGAGCGTACTCGAAATGAGTGCCGAGACCTTGGCAAAGCGTGCCGACCTCGAAGTTGAGCAGGCAGAGAAGGTACTCGAAATTCTCCGTTCCGAGTTCGAAGAATAACACGGTTATTCCAATTAAAAAGCCAATGGCTAATGGCTAATGGCTAAAAGCCAATTTTGTTGAATAAGTAAAAAGACAGATAATGGGAAACGAAAAAAAGATACGCCTGATACGAGTTGCCAAGGAGTTTAATGTTGGTTTGAACACCATCACCGACTTCTTGCACCGCAAGGGCATCGAGATTGATTCGTCACCGAACACGCCGATTGATGCCGACACCTACGCCATTTTGGAGAAGGAGTATGGCAAAAATCGTCCGAGCGGCAGCGAACTCGATACCATTCGCGAGAAGATAAACAAGAAAAACACCGTAAGCATCGAGCCTACACCTGCGCCACAGCCAAAAGAGGAGAAGCGCACTATCGAGGTGAAGGAGGTGATTGTACAGCCTAAGGTGCTCGGTAAGATAGACCTTTCGTCAAAGAAGAAAGTTGAGCCGAAGCCTGCAAAGGTTGAGGAGAAACCTGCTCCAAAGGCGGAGCCGAAGGTCGAGCCAAAGAAGGCAGAGCCAAAGGCGGAGCCGAAGCCTGCGCCACAACCAAAGGTCGAGGTTAAAGAGGAACCAAAGGTTGTCGAGGAGGTGAAGGCGGAGCCAAAGAAGGTGGAGGTATTCCGCGCTACCGAGACTCCGACACTTGCCGGTCCTCAGATTCTCGGAACGATGGATGTTACGGGTATGGTTGCCGGTGGCAAGCGTCACCGCAAGCGTCTTGATAAGGCGAAGGTTGATATCTCGAAGCAGCATAACGCTCCAAAGGGTGGCAACAACCAGCAGGGCGACAAGAACAATAAGTTCAACAAGCAGAACAACCAAAACCAGCAGAATCAGGGTGGCGGCAAGAAGAACAAGCAGAAGCCACAGCCAAAGCCTGTTGTTCGCCCAGAGGTGAGCGATGAGGAGGTATCGAAGCAGGTTAAGGACACCTTGGCTCGTTTGACTGCCAAGGGTGCAAAGAACAAGGGTGCGAAGTACCGCCGCGAGAAGCGCGAGGAGGTGCGTGAGCGCATGAACGAGGCTTTCGAGCAGGAGGCAGCAGAGAAGAAGATTCTGAAAGTTACCGAGTTCGTAACCGTCAGCGAGGTGGCAACGATGATGAATGTGTCGCCTATGGAGGTTATCTCGGCATGTATGAATCTCGGTTTGATGGTATCGATTAACCAGCGTCTCGATGCCGAGGCTTTGGTGGTTGTAGCCGAGGAGTTCGGCTTCAAGACCGAGTTCGTATCGGCAGAGATTCAGGAGGCTATCAACGATGATGAGGCTGACTCGGCAGAGGACTTGCTCCCACGCCCACCAATCGTTACCGTTATGGGACATGTCGACCACGGTAAGACATCGTTGCTCGACAACATTCGTAAGACTAATGTAACCGCAGGCGAGGCGGGAGGTATCACCCAGCACATCGGTGCATACTCGGTAAACCTCAACGGTCAGAAGATTACCTTCCTCGATACACCAGGACACGAGGCGTTTACCGCGATGCGTGCCCGTGGTGCGAAGATTACCGATGTGGCGATTATCATCGTTGCGGCGGACGACAAGGTGATGCCACAGACCGTGGAGGCTATCAACCACGCACAGGCTGCGGGTGTTCCGATGGTATTCGCCATCAACAAAATTGATAAGCCACAGGCTAACCCTGACCACATCAAGGAGCAACTCTCGCAGATGAACTTGCTCGTTGAGGATTGGGGCGGTAAGTACCAGAGCCAAGATGTATCGGCGAAGCAGGGTATCAACCTCGACAAGTTGCTCGAAAAGGTGCTTTTGGAGGCAGAGATGCTCGACCTGAAAGCCAACCCTAACAAGAAGGCTAAGGGTACCGTTATCGAGTCCACCTTGGACAAGGGTCGCGGTTATGTTTCGACCGTACTGGTGCAGGAGGGAACGCTCCATGTCGGAGATGTTATCCTCTCGGGTATCTACACAGGTCGTGTTAAGGCGATGTTTGACGAGAACGGCAACAAGGTTAAGGAGGCAGGACCTTCGACACCGGTGCAGTTGCTCGGTCTGAATGGTGCGCCACAGGCGGGAGACTCTATCAATGTGATGGACGATGACCGTTCGGCACGCGAGATTGCCAACAAGCGTGAGCAGTTGCAGCGTATGCAGGGCATCATGACACAGAAGCATGTGACACTCGATGAGATTGGTCGCCGTATTGCTATCGGCTCGTTCAAGGAGTTGAACATCATCGTTAAGGGCGATGTGGACGGCTCGGTTGAGGCTATGTCGGGCTCACTTATCAAACTCTCGAAGGAGACCGTACAGGTGAATGTTATCCACGCTGCCGTAGGTCAGATTTCGGAGAGCGATGTACTGCTTGCTGCCGCATCGAACGCCATTATCGTAGGATTCCAAGTTCGTCCATCGGCTGCGGCGCGTAAGGTTGCCGAGCAGGAGGAGATCGAGATTCGCCTCTACTCTATCATCTACGATGCTATCAACGATATCAAGGACGCTATCGAGGGTATGTTGGAGCCTGTAATGAAGGAGGAGATTGTCTGCTCTATCGAGGTACTCGAAACCTTCAAAATCTCGAAGGTCGGCACTATCGCCGGAGGTATTGTGCGTGAGGGTAAGATTACCCGCCACACCCCTATCCGCGTAATTCGTGACGGTATCGTTATCCACACAGGTCGTCTCGGCTCGTTGAAGCGATTCAAGGACGATGTGAAGGAGGTATCTTCGGGTATGGATTGCGGTTTGAATATCGAGTCGTACAACGATATCAAGATTGGCGATATCATCGAGGGATACGAGCAAGTTGAAGTTAAGCGAAAGTAAATTTCGCTTAACTCAACTTGCTAATTGAGAATTGACAATTGACAATTGATAATTAAAGAATTAAGAATTACAATAAACCCTAAAACTAAAAGGATTATGGCAATTAAATTTGTTACTCCGGAAGAGGCCGTTAAGGCGATTAAGTCGGGCGACCATATCCACCTTTCATCGGTTGCTTCGGCACCGCAGTGTTTGATTAAGGCTATGTGCGAGAGAGGTCGTGCAGGTGAGTTGAAAGATGTTCATATCCACCACCTCCACACCGAGGGTCCTGCACCATACGCAGAGGCTGAGTTCGAGGGCGTATTCCAGTTGGATTCGTTCTTCGTGGGTGGTAATGTTCGTAAGACCACACAGGCTGGTTTTGCCGACTATATTCCAATTTTCCTCAGCGAGACTCAGAAGTTGTAT
>JAZRJD010000025.1:0-10651 GCA_045645625.1 Alistipes sp. | reverse complement strand
CCGCACCAATACCATTATGCAGTCGGCATTCTTCAAGATTGCGAATGTAATTCCGTTCGAGAAGGCTGTTGAGGAGATGAAGAAGGCTATCTACAAGTCTTACGGCAAGAAGGGCGAGGATATCGTAAATATGAACTACGCCGCTGTCGATGCAGGTGCTACCGCAGTAGTTAAGGTCGAGGTGCCTGCCGAGTGGGCATCGCTCGTTGTTGAGGAGGCTCACGCATCGGTTGATATGTCGCACCCAGAGTTTGTTCGCAATGTAGTAGATCCAATCAACGCATTGAAGGGCGATGACCTCCCTGTTTCGGCATTTAATGGTCGCGAGGACGGTACTTGGGATAATGGTACTGCCGCTTGGGAGAAGCGTGGTATCGCGGTAAATGTTCCGAAGTGGAATCTCGACACATGTATCCAGTGTAACCAGTGTGCTTATGTCTGCCCTCACGCAGCTATTCGCCCATTCCTCGCAACCGAGGAGCAGGCAGCCGCTGCACCTGAGGGAACAGAGTTCAAGCAGGGTATCGGAAATACTAAGGAGTACAAGTTCCGTATTCAGGTTTCGCCACTCGACTGTACGGGTTGTGGTAACTGTGTTGATGTCTGCCCTGCACCTAAGGGTAAGGCTCTCGTTATGCAGCCTCTCGCATCGCAGATGGGCGAGGTCGAGAAGTGGAACTATATGCACCACACCGTTGGTTACAAGAATATCGACCGCGAGAAGACCGTTAAAAATTCGCAGTTTGCACAGCCATTGTTCGAGTTCTCGGGCGCATGTGCTGGTTGTGGCGAGACTCCATATATCAAGACTATCACTCAACTCTTTGGTGAGCGTATGATGGTAGCAAATGCTACGGGTTGTACCTCAATCTACTCGGCATCGGCACCTTCGACTCCATACTGCACCAACGAGAAGGGACAGGGTCCCGCTTGGGCCAACTCGTTGTTCGAGGATAACGCCGAGTTCGGTCTCGGTATGCACATCGGTAACGAGAAGATTCGCGAGAACTTGGCATCGCTTGTTGGCGAGGCTTTGGAGTGCGAGAAGTGTTCCGACGAGTTGAAGGCCGTATTGAAGGAGTGGTTGGAGGTTCGTCACCTCGCAGCCAAGTCGGCAGAGGTTGCTCCACGCGTTGTAGAGTTGTGCGAGGCTTGCGGTTGCGACAAGTGTCAGACAATCCTCGAACACAAGGATTTCCTCGTGAAGAAGTCGCAGTGGATTATCGGTGGCGACGGCTGGGGCTACGATATCGGCTTCGGTGGTGTAGACCATGTATTGGCTACTGGTGAGGATGTAAATATCCTCGTAATCGATACCGAGGTTTACTCGAATACGGGTGGTCAGTCTTCGAAGGCTACGCCTGTGGGCGCAGTAGCGAAGTTCGCTTCGATGGGTAAGCGTATCCGCAAGAAGGATTTGGGTGCTATCGCAATGACCTACGGCTATGTATATGTTGCACAGGTGTCGATTGGTGCATCGCAGGCTCAACTCTTCAATGTATTGAAGGAGGCAGAGGCATATCCGGGACCATCTCTCATTATCGCCTATGCTCCATGTATCAACCATGGTATCAAGGGCGGTATGACTCGTACACAGACCATGGGTAAGCAGGCTGTTGAGTGCGGTTACTGGCACTTGTGGCACTACAACCCACTTCTCGAAGAGGAGGGCAAGAATCCGTTTGTACTCGACTCGAAGGAGCCTGATTGGTCGAAGTTCCGTGACTTCCTCTTGAAGGAGGTGCGTTACACCTCGCTCCAAAAGACCTTCCCTCAGGAGGCTGAGGAGTTGTACAAGGCTGCCGAGGAGAATGCAAAGTGGCGTTACGAGGGTTATGTTCGCCGCAGCAAGATGGAGTTCTAACAGATATATCCTAAAATTCGCAAGATGGGTACATATTCAAAGTATGTATCCATCTTTTTTTGCCGTAAAGTGGTAAATAGGAAGATTTTTGCGTAAATTTACCATATTAGTTTTTGTTTTGTCAAAAAATATATATCTTTGTAGCAGAATAGGTGTGTACCTATTCGACCGAAAATAAGAGAGTAACAAAACAACAATTTTTTAACTTTAATTAATCAACAAACACTATGAAAAATCTTTTTAAGATGACATTGGTACTTGCGGCTGCCGCTTTGACCTTGACAGGTTGCGACTGCTTCAAGAAGATGGCGAAGAATCCTTCGGCTATCACAGTTACTTGTACTCCTGATGTCCTCGTACTTAACAATGGCAAGGTGGTTGCCGATGTTACTGCCGAGGTACCAGCAAAGTACTTCAACAAGACCGCTTCGTTGAAGGTTACCCCAGCACTCGTTTATGAGGGTGGCGTAACTAAGGGCAACACTCTCCTCCTCCAAGGCGAGAAGGTTGCTGACAACGGTTTGCTCGTTAAGAATGGCGAGGCTCTCAGCATCAAGCGTCACATTGAGTTCGCTTACAAGCCTGAGATGCAACTCTCTAACCTCGTACTCATCGTTGAGGTTAAGTGCAAGAGCGGCAAGTGCAAGGAGTTCACACTCGTAAATGCTAACACCGGTGAAGTGCTTCCTGCCGACACAAAACTCACTCCTGCGGAGTATGGTTTGACAATCGCAAAGGGTATCAACACCTTGCAGGCTGACCTCGACTACTCGGAGGGTATGGCAGTTGCTGCTAACAACTACAAGCGTGTTACTACCGTTGTTACAAAGGCAGACATCGTCTACAAAATCAACTCTTCGCGCGTAGCAAAGAAGGCTGTTGAGACCGAGGATTTGAAGTCATTGAAGGCTGGCGTTGAGGCTAACAAGGCTAACGACCGCGTAGCACAGTCGCTCTATGTAAACGGTTATGCTTCGCCAGATGGTCCAGAGAAGTTCAACGACAAGTTGTCGGAGAAGCGTTCAAAGACTGGTTTGAAGGCTGTTGAGAAGTTGCTTGCTGATGCAGGTTTGAACATCGATGCTGCTGCATACGGTGAGGACTGGGAGGGCTTCCAGGCTGCTGTTGCTGCTTCGAACATCGCTGACAAGGACCTCATTCTCCAAGTTTTGAAGATGTACTCTTCGAGCGCAGAGCGCGAGAAGGAGATTAAGAATATGTCTACCGTATTCAAGTCGCTCAAAACCGATGTATTGCCACAACTCCGCCGCGCACAGGTTGTGAACAGCGCAGATGTAACAGGTTGGAGCGATGAGGAGATGGCTGCTCTTATCAAGGAGGGTAAGGTTTCGACTTTGAAGTTGGAGGAGTTGCTCCACATCGCAACCGTATGTGACGAGGTAGCAGAGACCGCTTTGGTTGAGGCTACAAAGTCGGGCGATGCTCGTGCTTGGAATAATCTCGCAATTCTCTACGCAAAGAATGGCAACTATGCAAAGGCTGTTGAGTGCTTGAACAAGGCTGATAAGAGCGTTGCTAACGAGTTGAACAACAACTATGCAGTAGTTTACGCTGCCGAGGGTGACTTGGCAAAGGCTGAGGGTTACGCTGCAAACGCATCTGCCGAGGCAAAGGCTTTGGTTGCTGCTGCTAAGGGTGACTACGCTACTGCTGCTCAGACTTTGAAGTCGGGCTACAACGCTGCCGTTGTAAACTTGCAGAATGGCAACCTCTCGGCTGCTAAGCAGTGCATCGCCAGCGACATGTCGGCAAAGGCTGACTACTTGCGTGCCGTTATCGCTTGCAAGGAGGGCGATGTTAAGGGTGCTCAGGCACAGTTGAACAGCGCAGTATCGAAGGACGCTTCGTTGAAGGCTAAGGCTGCGAAGGATGTAAACCTCGCCGCTTTGAAATAGTCAAAACATATCTCAAAAACAGAGAGGCTTTCGCTGTGGAAAGCCTCTCTGTTTTTTTTAGACGAGAGTTTTTCAATTACTCTCCACTCACTTTATCAACTCTTCGGTGCGGAGTTTTGGTACGAAGTGGGTATTGCCCTTGCGGTAGTAGGTCTGCGACTCGCCCTCTGTAATATCGACCACCTCGATGCGCTCTGCCGAGCGACCTATGGCGAGTATCAATTGTGGCGCAAGTGGCAACTGCAACGCCTCGCGCACAGCCTCGTGGTCAAAGGCTGCAATGCAGACTCCGTTCAGTCCCATCTCCACTGCGCGCAGCAGCATTGTCTGTGCCGCAATACCCAAATCCATATCGACATATCGCCCCTCCTTGTCGGAGCATATTACGACATAGGCGTTTGGCTCCTGCCCCGCCAATGGGAGATTTAGTTCGGGCAGAGCCCTGCCAAGGCGGATATGTGGCAAGACAAGGTGAGCCTCCTCGGCTGTAACAAGTCGAAAGCGCAGCACCTGCTGATTCATTGCCGAGGGTGCAAGTCGTGCCGCCTCGACAAGTGACACAAGTTGGTCGCGGCGCACCTTAAACGAGGTGTCGAAGCCGCGTGTCGAACGATTTTTTGCGAGGAGTGATTGCAATGAGATACGCCGAGTACGCACCGAGGCGCATTTATGCGCCTCGTACTCCTCCATCTTACGACCGAGATAGTTATCTGCCATTATTTTCTCTCTTTTTTAGCCCTCTTGAACTTCACATCTACATAGAGAGGCAGATGATCCGAAGCAAGGCTCTTGTAGTAGACATAATCCTTCAACGGTTTGAATCTGCCATTCGTGCCCAGTACATAGTCGATACACGAGCGAGGATTTTTTGCCGAGATGGTAAACTTATCCTCATCGTTCAATACCGAGCAAAACTCCTTGAAGGCGACCATAGGTGCCGATGTTGGGTTTGAGTTCATATCGCCGGCGATAAATACGGGTTTGTCGAGTTTCGATGCCACCTCACGAATAATCTCCACCGAAGCCAATCTATCGGTCCTCACCAACGAGAGGTGTGTGGCGAGAAGATAGTAGTGTTTCATCTCCACAATCAGCAATCCGCGTGGCTCCCTGCGACAAGGCAACGGACGGAAATCTACCGACACTGCCTCCTCACGGCTCAACACACCGATACCATAACTTCCACCCTTGTAGGGGATAGTTCTATGGTAGTAGGCGTGGTATCCGCAGTGCTTTGCCATCTCGCCAAGGACATAGCAATTGTTGCGAGTGGTCATACTATCGACCTCCTGAACGGCTACTACATCGGGCATAGCATCAAGCACAACCTCTGCACAGCGCTTATACGATTTGATTCCGTCATCACCCACGCAGTTGTGAACATTGTACGACATCACACGAACTCTCTTTGCCGATACGGTAATTCCAATTGACAAGAGGAGCAAAAGAATCAATAAGCGCTTCATATTGTTATTATAAGGTATTAGCCTTCTCGTAGCCATCGCGGCGAGCCTTCCAAATCGATAGGAATACCACTGCGCCCACAACAGCCATCGCAATCATTCCGATAAATACATAGTTCCAACCGAAGTGGTCAACCAATACACCCACTCCCAAGCCCGAGACAAATACGCTCAGATAGCCGAAGATGCCGACCAAGCCGTTAGCCGTAGCGGCAGCCTTCTTCGTAGCCTGATTAGCGGCAGCGATGCCGATAAGAGCCTGCGGACCATAGATAAAGAATCCCGCCATTGCCAATACGCAAATCAATACCATTGGCTCGATATCGTGTGGCAAGAGGTAGAAAATCGTCATAAACAACGCCGTGCCGACCATACACCACAAGCAGGTGCGGTGAGCCTTGCCATCGAAGAACTTGTCGGTTGCCCAACCTGCTACCAACATTCCGATAATACCGAAAATCTCAAAAATAGCAACTGCACCACCCGCGGTAGCATACGACAAATCGCGCGCCTCAATCAGGAACTTCGGACCCCAATCGAGCACCGAGAAGCGCACCACATAGACGAAGAAGTTGGCGATAGCCAATACCCAGATAATAGGGTTTTTGTAGACCATCTTCTGCACATAGGCGCGGCGTGCCGTGCTATCCTCTGCATCGTTGTCGAGTGCAGTCTTTGTCATTTCGAGTTCAGGCAACCCCACCGACTTTGGCGTGTCGCGCAGGAATACGAACAATCCCAAGGCTCCGAGCAGTGCTATCATGCCCGGAATCCAAAAGCACCATGCCCACGCTCCCGTATGCTCCGAGCGTGCCACGATACTCTGCAAAGCCTTGGCTTGTGGCTCCGGAATATCGCACTCGGCAGCCAACTCGGCAGGCTCAATCTCCTTGTTTGCCTCCATAGCCCTCTGCACAGCGAGGAAGTTCTCGTGCGAGAAGTCATAGACGGTGCAAACCTGCTTGCCATTCTCGTAGTTAGGGCGGTAGGTGTAGTTGGCATAGACAAGATAGCCATCTTCCGACTCCTTGATATCGATACCATTCACCTTGGCGATATGGTGCGAGGACTTCTTTACATCGTCCTTGAAGTTTTTCGACACATAGTTGTAGGTAATCTTCTCGACCGCCTCGCTGTCGTTGCTGACATTGACACCCATTGTGCCCATGATAAATCCGCAGAGGATAGCAAGGATACTTGCACCAATCGAGTGCGAGGTGTTCCAGATAGACATCTTCGTAGCCAACTCGTGCGGTGGAATCCAGTGCGACAACAGTCGTGCGCATGGAGGAAAACCGCTACCTTGGAAGATGTTGTTCAGCACAAGCAGAATGGCAAATGCCACCACCAAGATATGTGGTGCAACGCCAATCTCCACACCAAGCAGGCGTGGTGCAAAGCCGAAGGCGATACTTGCCAAGGCGCAGAGCAATAGTCCGAGCGACATGTGGTAGCGGGCATTCATGCGGTCTGCCAAGATGCCGTTCAAGAATCGCGAGAAGCCGTAGATAAGACCTACAATCGCGAGTATAAGACCGAACGAGGTGTTCGAGATGCCATACTCGGCAGCAAGTCCGGGCATAGCAAACGAGAAGTTCTTGCGAACAAAGTAGAAGAAGGCGTAGCCGAGCATCGTAACGATGATTGTGCGCCACTGCCAAATTTTGAATCTTTTTTGTGTTTGAGCGTCCATAGTTGTTTTAGGCTTTTAGCCATTAGCCATTGGCTGTTAGCATTTTTATTTACATTCGTGCGCTTGGCGTACAAGTTCGCCGAGGACCTCGATGCTGTCGCATACAAGGTGTGGCTGCTTTGGTGCGGCATCGCACACTTCGAGGGTTGTTTCGCCCGAAAGCACCAGCACTCCGAAGGCTCCTGCATTGTGCGCCATCTCGATATCGGTGTAGATGCGGTCACCCACCATTGCTACCTCGTCAGCCTCGTAGCCGAAGCGACCGAGGATACCCGACAACATATTTGGGTCTGGTTTACCGAGGGTAATGTCGGGACGGCGACCTGTGGCATGAGCGATACACTCGCAGATAGAGCCGCAATCCACCAACACTACCGGCTGGTCGGTAGGGCAAACGCGGTCAGGATTGGTTGCGATGTAAGGCACATTCTGTGATACCCACCATGCTGCTCGGCAGAGGCGGTCGTACTGCAAAGTCTTGTCGAAGGCAACAACCACAACATCAGGCACATCGTCTGCCGAGTCGGCAGTCGAAACAAAGCCCGCCTTCTCGAACTCGGCAATCATCGAAGGGGTACCGAGCAAGAACAAGCGCTTAGCCTCAGGGTAGTGTGTTTTGATATAGTCAATAGTTGCGATAGAGGTGGTGTACATCTCCTCGCGTGTAGCCTCGATACCGAGTTTCGCCAACTTCGCAAGATAGTCCGAAATACCTGCCGAAGGGTTGTTCGTAAGGAACGAGTAGTTCAATCCCATCTCCTTCACTCCGCCCAAGAAGCCCTTGGTGTAGGGGAAGAGCGTTGCTCCGAGGTAGATTGTGCCGTCCATGTCGAGCGCAAAGTGCTTCAACTTGCGCAGACGCTCCATCAATTCATCGTGCGAATAGATCGAGCGATACCTATTAAATTCTGCCATAAAATTGTGATTTTTATTGTTTATCTTTCTATTTTTTGCCTTTTGAACTAACAAAGGTAACCTTTTTTTATCATTTGACAAAATTTTGGATAGAAGTCGCAGATATTATAGGGTAAATTAGGTGTATAATGTTAAATAATTGTTAAATTTCATGGAATCTATTGGCTGTTCACACAATAAATTCTACCTTTGTAAAGATTGAATAACCTAAAATATCTTCAAATATGGGAGAAATCTACTATGTAATGGTCGCTATTCTTGCGATTCTTGCCGTATCGGGACTCTATGTCGGCGTAACAAATGATGCGGTAAACTTCCTCAACTCGGCTATCGGCTCAAAGGCTGCATCATTCAAGACTATCTTGATTGTGGCATCGGTGGGTATCCTTATCGGAGCACTGACTTCGAGTGGCATGATGGATGTGGCACGACACGGAATGTTCCACCCTACGCTCTTTACCTTCAAAGAGGTGATGATGCTCTATGTGGGTGTGATGTTCGCAAATGTCATTCTGCTCGACCTCTACAACTCACTCGGTCTTCCGACCTCGACCACAGTGTCGCTGATTTTCTGCTTGTTAGGCTCGGCTGTGGCGGTAGCACTCTTCAAGATTGGTGCAGATCCTAACATCTCATACTTGGAGTTGGGCAACTACATCAATACCTCGAAGGCTATGGGTATCGTCTCGGCAATTCTCCTATCGGTAATTCTCGCCTTCACATCGGGAACTATCGTGATGTGGATTTCACGACTTTTGTTCTCGTTCCGCTATATGACCATGTTGCGCCGTTTCGGTGCCGTATGGTGCGGAATGTCGCTCACCTCGATACTCTACTTCGCCCTCTTCAAGGGCTTGAAGTCGCAACTTGCGGGCACTGCCTTTGTGGCGTGGGTTGATGAGCATCTTGTCTTGGCTCTGCTTGCAGCGTGGGTGGTATGTTCGTTGGTGCTCTTCTTCCTACAACTCTTCCGTGTAAATATCCTGCGTATAACTATCCTCGCAGGTACATTTGCCTTGGCGTTGGCATTTGCAGGTAACGACCTCGTGAACTTTATCGGTGTACCTATCGCAGGCTTGGAGGCATTTACCGTAACCAAGGCTGCGGGTGGCAACGAGGGACTTCTGATGGAGGCTTTGGCACAACCTTCGAGCGGTGCCAATACCAATGTAATATATATTGTTCTCTCGGGTATCATCATGGTTATCACACTCTGGACCTCGCGCAAGGCGATGAATGTGTCGCAGACCGAGTTGTCGCTCTCTTCGGCAGATGGCGGTGGCGAAAAGCAGTTCTCCTCATCGCTCTTCTCGCGTGCGGTGGTACGCGCTGCGGTGAATACCTCGCGCTTCTTCGACCGCATAACACCAGAGCCAGTAAAGAAGTTTGTGGAAAAGCGTTTCGAGTGGGCAGATATCGAGTGCAGCGGTGCGCCGTACGATATGATTCGTTCGACCGTAAACCTTACAACCGCCTCGTTGCTTATCGCCCTCGGTACATCGTTGAAGTTGCCACTCTCGACCACCTATGTATGCTTCATGGTGGCAATGGGCTCCTCGTTGGCTGATAAGGCTTGGGGTCGTGAGAGTGCCGTATATCGTATTACGGGCGTTATTACAGTCGTTATGGGCTGGTTTGTAACGGGCTTCGGAGGCTTTATTATCGCCTTTGTTCTCGGCTTGCTCTTGATGTGGGGCGATGTATGGGCATTTGGTGCAATCACCATCTTGTGCCTCTACATGTTTATCCACAGCAACTTTATGCCGAAGAAAAAGAAGGAGGAGAAGAAGGACGATGCCGTGGTGCGCGAAAACCTCGTGGACAACACCATGACCACCGTATCCGAGACCATCAAGGCTTCGACCCGCATCTACAACCGCACTATCGTTGCGCTGATGAAGGAGAATCGCAAGGCATTGAAGGAACTCACCGCCGAGGCATCGGAGATGTACGAGGAGAATCGCCGTTTGAAATACTCTATCGCTACAACCCTACGAAGCACCTACGGCTCGGACTTGAATCTCTCGCTCTACTATGTGCAGATTCTCGACTACCTGAACGAGATGACAAAGTCGTTGGTACACATCACCCGACCATCGTATGAGCATATCGACAACAACCATACGGGATTGAGCCACACCCAGTCGGACAACCTGATGTCGATAAATGCCGATGTAAACGAGATCTACTCGCGTATTATATACATGTTCACCTCGAACGACTTTTCGACTATTGACGAGGTGCTGACAATGCGCGACAACCTCTTCGAGCGATTGGCACAATCGACCAAGGAGGAGTTGGGTCGCATCACTGCCGGTGAGTCGAACTCGCGTACAGGAATGTTGTATCTCGGCATTATCTCCGAGACAAAGACTATGATTTTGCAGTCGCGCAACCTTCTGAAATCGCGCCGCTACTTTATTGAGCAGGAGGGCAAGGTTATTCGTCAATCTCGCATCTACGAATAGGCATCATCGGTTGCACGAAGGCATAAAAGCGTAAAAAATCGTGGTAAATGCTTGCAATTAAGAAAATTTTACTACCTTTGCACCGCATTAAGTACTTAATTATAAAAAACACAAAAAGATGAAAAAGGGAATTCATCCGGAAAACTATCGTTTAGTGGCATTCAAGGATATGTCGAATGACCATGTGTTTTTGTGCAGGTCCGCCGTTTCGACAAAAGAGACCATCGAGGTGAACGGCGAAACCTATCCCGTGTATAAGATGGAAATCTCCAACACATCGCACCCATTCTACACTGGTAAGATGAAGTTGGTTGATACCGCCGGTCGTGTGG
>JAZRJD010000024.1:0-20770 GCA_045645625.1 Alistipes sp. | reverse complement strand
CGATATCGCTCTCTACAAGGAGGTTGCAGAGCATAAGAAGATTAAGGGCTCGGCAGTTGCGGGCGATGCAGATGCGTTGTTGTTCCCTAATATCGAGTCGGGAAATGTATTCTTCAAGAGCGTGTCACACATCGGTGGTGGCGAGTTGGCAGCAATGGTTGTCGGCACAAATAAGCCTTGTGTCTTGACTTCGCGTGGCGACTCGGCGTTGTCGAAGAAGTATTCGATTGCACTTGCTTGCCTCTCAGCAAAATAGCGAACATCGATAAAATTGGGCAATTTCGGCGTTACGCTTGCGCTCGAAATCCTCACATACGCCGAGTATGCTGCGGTTTCTCGCGCTTCGCAAGCCTTGAAATTGCTCCAATTTAATCAATGTTAGATTTTGTTGAAAAAAGCTAATAGCTAATGAAAAAACTTTTAATTCTAAACGGTCCTAACCTCAATTTGCAGGGGAGGCGTGATAAGTCGGTATATGGTGCGGAGACCTTCGAGGAGTATATTCCTCGACTCCGCGCTGCATATCCCGATGTTGTAATTGACTATGCCCAGTCAAATATCGAGGGCGAGTTGATAGGTGCCATTCATAAGGCGCAGGGCGAGTACGATGGCGTGTTGTTCAACGCAGGAGGTTATACCCATACCTCGGTGGCACTGCGCGATGCGATTGATGCAGTGTCGGTGCCCGTTATCGAGATTCACATCTCGAATGTCTCGGCTCGCGAGGAGTTCCGTCACACTTCGCTGATTGGAGCAACCTGCGTAGGTACTATCGCAGGCTTTGGTCTTGACTCCTATCGTCTTGGTGTCGAGGCTCTTTTGCATCGCTAAAACCCCAATCTAAATATGAAAAGCCGTCTTATCGACCAAGTGGCAACGGGCGTTGCGTGGAGTACAGCCGAAAAGGTATGCTCGATGCTGTTGCAGATGGTCGTAAGTATCGTTGTGGCTCGTCTGCTTGTGCCGGAGGATTTCGGCGTGATGGCTATTTTGACCTTCTTTACCGCGGTGGCGTTGGTCGTTGTCGATAGCGGATTTTCGCAAACACTACTCCGCAAGAAAGAGCCTACTGCCGATGACTATAAGTCGGTGTTTATCTTCAATTTGGCAGTATCGGGGGTACTTTATCTTCTGCTTGTGGCACTGTCGCCCGTGTTGGCGGAGTACTACAACTTGCAGATAATCAATAAAATTGCCCCTGTACTATTTCTACTTCTACCGATAAATGCACTCGGAATAATCCAAAATACACGACTCTCGTGCGAGTTCCGCTTCGGGGTGTTGTCGCGCATAAATTTCGCTGCATCGCTCGTTGCCGGTGTTGCGGCTGTTGTGGTGGCTCTGTGCGGTGGAGGAGTTTGGGCATTGGTGGCACAGCGACTATTGGTTGTCGCAACAAAGTCGCTACTGCTTTGGTGGCGCGGAGATTGGCGAGGCGAGGGCAAGTTTAGCCGTTCGGCTTGGCGTGAAATGGCTCCGTTCTCGTTTCGGTTGATGTCCACAGATATTGTCTCGGCAGCCTACAACAATGTGTCTCAACTATTTATCGGAAAGGTCTATTCAACGGATACGCTCGGATATTTCAATCAGGCACAGAAGATTAAGGATTTGCCCGTGCAGTCGGCGGTGTTGTCGGTGCAGACCGTAACATATCCCGCATTGGCAAAAATTAAAGACGATGCCGAGAAGTTTGCCGAGAGTTTCCGTAAGGTGTTGCTGATAAATATCTTCGTTATGGCTCCCGTGGCGGTTGGAATGTCGGCTGTCGCAGAGCCTCTGTTCAGAGTTCTGCTCGGCGAGAAGTGGTTGCCTACGGTGCCATATTTCGAGGTTATCGCTCTGGCTGGGGTATTCTATCCGTTGGCAATGGTTGCCTATAATGTCCTGAAAGTGCAGAGCAACGGCGCAATAATTTTCCGCTTGGAGTTGCTGAAAAAGGCGATTATGACTGCGGTTTTGGCTCTGACAATTCCGCATTCGACAATGGCTGTTGCATGGGGATTGGTGGCGATGACACTTGTGGAGTTTATCGTAAATTTCGCTGCTACAAGGCGTTATACCTCGCTTTCGTGGTGGGCAATGGTACGGACACTGCTCCCATCGTTGCTGCTTACTGTGGTGATGTGGTTTGCGGTTAAGGCAGTTGGGCGCTACGGCGAATCGTTTGCGCCAATCTGGTTGCTCCTCGTGCAAATCGCAATGGGTGTGGCAGTATATGCGCTTGGCGCGTGGGCTTGCCGCTTGGAGGCGTTGAAGGAGTTTGCAAAGACAATTAAAGGTGTGTTGAAACGATGAGAGAGTACGGAGAGTTCGATTTTATAGCGGATATAAGCGAGATGTTTGCCAAGATGCCGAACAATGGCTTCGAGGGTATTGGCGATGATTGCGCCGTATTGCCGATTGGCGGCGATGAGGCGTTGGTATTCACCTCTGATATGCTCAACGAGGGCGTTCATTTTCTGACCGACAAAAGCACAGCCTTTCAGATTGGCTACAAGTCGTTGATGGTGAATATCAGCGATGTTGCGGCTATGGGAGCAACTCCCGTAGCGACACTCTTGTCGTTGGCATTGCCCGAAGAGCGATTTGGCGAGTGGTCTGCGGAGTTTATGCGTGGCTATAAGAAGGCTTCTCAGAAGTATGGCGTAAAACTCGTTGGGGGTGATACAACCAAATCCGAGTCGGGCGTCTATATAAGCGTAACGGCTATTGGCCGTGCGCCAATGGCGAATATAAAACGCCGTTCAACAGCCAAGGTAGGCGATATTATAATGGTTACGGGCAAGTTGGGTGCTTCGGCGGCAGGTCTGCGCGATGTGCTTGAAGGCAAACTAACAACCCGAAATGCAAAAATTCATATTACGCCCGAAGCGCAAGTGCGAGAGGGCGAGTGGCTCGGAGTGCAGCCCGAAGTCCATGCAATGTGCGATATCTCAGACGGCATCGCCTCCGATTTGCAACATATTCTCGATAGGTCGAAAAAGAGTGCTGTTATCACAAATCGTACTTTGCCTATTGCCCGAGGCGCAACATTCCAAGATGCCGTTGGTGGCGGAGAGGATTATGAGTTACTATTTACGGTAGATAAGGGCAAGGCAGATGAGTTATCGCAACGCTTCGAAGCGGAGTTTGGCAAACCGCTATATAGAATAGGTAGGGTAGTGAAGCCTAACTACGACTGCTACTATATCGGCTGGGAACTCAGCAGTGGCGATGTTATGCATATTACCGATTGGCGTGGCGGCTACAACCACTTCTACAGCGAGGATTAATCCTCTATGATAAATACCTGTTCGCCTTTGCCCTGCATAAAGTACTTCTCGCGGGCATATTGCTCCAAGAATTCATCGTTTTTTAGACTCTCGATAAGCAGACTATCGCGGCGGATACTCTCCTCGTAGATAGCCTTCTCCTTGTTGAGTGCACGAATTTCGATAGATGTGCGTATAAGCGAGATAAGCGGGCGGCTTATAAGTATAACTCCAAGAGCAAGCGCACCAAGGATAACTAAACGCCATGCGTATTTCTTACCCTTGCTAAGCCCCTTCTCGACCTGCTTGCTGACCTTCTTGCTTATCTTCATCGCTCTTCCCTCCGAGAATTAAGGTATTCGCATATATTTGTGGCTCTGAATCGATATGCTCCAACGCGGATTACGCTTGGCGTACTCCACAAGCGTAGGCATAATCTCCTCGGCAACGCTCCACTCGGGTTGCAAAAAGAGCAGACACTCCTTACTAACCTTTGCTGCACACTCCTCAGCCCACTTCAAATCATCTTCGCACTGGATAATCACCTTCAACTCGTCAGCGTGCATATAAGCCTCTTCGAGGGGTGCAGACTTGCGCTTTGGCGAGAGACAAACCCAATCAAATTCGCCTGAGAATGGGTGCGAGCCCGATGTTTCGAGAAATATAGCCAAGCCGCGCGCTTTCAACGCCTCGGTGAGAGGGGTGAGAGGGTAGAGCAGAGGCTCTCCGCCCGTAATTACGATAGATTGTGCAGCGCACGCTACGGCACGCTCGACAATCTCCTCAATGGCTGTCGGAGGGTACATGCGAGGATTCCAAGTATATTTGGCATCGCACCAAGCACACCCTACATCACAACCTCCAAGGCGAATAAAATAGGCGGGCTTTCCCGTGTGAAAGCCCTCGCCCTGAATTGTGTAGAAATCCTCTACAAGCGGCAACTTGTGACCGCCCTCCAATATCGCCTCGTTACTCATTGGCTAAAACATAGATATCTTTGAGGTTGCGACCAATCTGGTCATAGTCGAGTCCGTAGCCCACGATAAACTCGTTGCCAATCTCCATTGCGCGATACTTTATCGGCATATCGTAGAGATACTTGTCCGGCTTGAAAAAGAGTGTGCAGATCTCCACCGAGTTAGGTTTGAGCGAACGGATATAGTTGAGCATGTGGTTGATGCTGTGTCCCGTCTCGACAATATCCTCCACGATGATAATGTCGCGTCCTTCGATGTCGAAGTCGATGCCGAGTTTCTGCTTTACCTCGCCGGTAGATTGTGTGCCTTCGTACGAAGATATCTTTACGAAGGTAATCTCGTTATCGAAGGTTGTTTTGCGCACAAGGTCGGCAAGGAACATATACGATCCACTCAATACTCCCACAAATATAGGAGCCTTTGCAGTAGAGGCGTAGTCTGCATTCAATCGCTTGGCAACCTTTGCCACGGCTTTGTCAATCTCCTCGGCAGGAATCATAACCTCGAAGGTCTTGTCATAAAGTGTAACTCTCTGTTTCATTATGTATGTTTCGAGTTTGTCGGTTTATTAATGCAAATATAACGATTCTATTTTAATTATAGGTATATCGCTATGCTAAATTTTCTATTTGGCGGTAAATATCTCGCAATTGGTCTGACATAAAGTACTGCAACACGAGTCGCAATGTTATGTAGAGCGTATATGCACCCCACAGAGCATCGTTGCCGAGAATGGGTTGCAGGGCGTAGTAGAAGGCGAAAAATCCGATGCTTGCCACCACCATCGAGTTGCGCATTACGCGCGTCATCGTAGCACCAACCATCACTCCGTCCAACATAAACGGCATCGCTGCAACGAGGGGAATGGCTACAATCCAACCGAGATACCTCCTTGCAACGGCGAGTACGGTGGTCAATTCCTCGCCAGAATCACTACCGAGAAACAGAGTGAATAGTTGCTCCCAGCCCACGAGATATATGGCGATTGATATGCCCGCCGTAACAAAGGTCCACACGATGCAGTGTCGCAAGCAACTTCGTAACGAGGGCAGGTCCTTTGCCCCGATAAATCGACCTGTCATCGCCTCGGCGGCGTATGCAAAACCATCGTTCATATACGAGAAGAGCATCAGCAACTGCATCAATACCGAATTAACCGCCAGTATCGTAGCATCGCCCATGCGTGCCGAAGCTGCCGTAAAGAAGGTGTAGACACAGACATTGCAGAATGTTCGCACGATAATATCGCCATTGACCTTGAAAAATCGCTTCATCGAACTGAAATCCATCACCTTGCGCAACTCTATCGGGCGGAAGGTCTTGCGGAAGAGGGCAACAAGCAGGGCAGTAGCGAGAATAAGTCCAATCCACTGCGATACGACCGAGGCGTAGGCAATGCCTACAATACCGAGGTCGAACGAGTAGACAAACCACCAACCAAAAAGGATATGCAGAGCATTTACTGTTATCGATACAGCCATTGGCACAACTCCGTTCTGCATACCCACAAACCAGCCATACAAGCCAAATAATAAAATTCCTGCCGGTACTGCCCAGATGCGTGCAAAGAAGTATTCTGCAACGACCTCATCTCCACCCATAAGCCACAGCGATAACTCTCCCAATGGTCGCTGAAATATAAGGATAATCGCACTCAAAAGCAGCGATATAACGATAGCGCGAACAAGTAGTGCCGTAGTTTCGTGGAAATCGCTCGCACCAAAGGCTTGGGCGGTCAAGCCACTTGTGCCCATACGAATAAAGGAGCAGTTCCAATATATGAAGTTGAAAATCGAGGCTCCGAGTGCCAAAGCACCGATAATCTCCGCCGAGCCGCTCCAATTACCGACAATACCGGTCGAAACCAGTCCCATCAGTGGAACGGTTATATTCGAGATGATATTGGGTATGGCTATGCGGAAAATTGCCTTGTTCATATACTATACGCTATAATTGAGGCTCAATTTTTACCTTGAATGTTGCACTCTTATTAGGTGCAATGGAGGTGGTAAATCCTACGCGACATGTATTTTTATTCTTTGCATCGTACTCTGTTCCAGGGTCATTGCTCTTGATGTACGCCTTGGCATTGCTTGGCGATATAGCGCGGATAATTACCTCTTTGTTATTCTGTTTTAGACTAATGGTTCTATCGTTGATAATTGTCGCCTTTGCGCCAGTTGACATATTCCAACTAACATTGCACTCACTATTGTCCGCTTGCATCTTGTCAATACAGATAATATTGTGATTTTTGTCTGCATAGATGGTACGGTAGGCAGAGGAGAGTCCGCCCAATACCGAACTCATATCGAACTTTGCACCATGTTTGTTGGGCTTGTTATAAACTTCTACCATCTTGGCATTGCCCTTAAATCGATGCAATTCTCCGTTTACAGTGAGCGTATTGTGGGGATAGTTATTCAAACGATATACACTCCAACGCTCGGAGTTCTGTCCTTTCTTCCAAATCTTTATACCAAGTTTTTCTAACGAGTAGTAACTCTGTGAGCCGAGGTCAATAGCCCAGCGCACTCCTCCCCACTCATAGATAAACGAACCGCTATCCATGTGAGCGTGATTAAGTGATGCTGAGCCTCCTTTTGCAGCGAGGTATGTGTCGTATTTGCTATTGAAACCACTACGATATACAAACACTGGTTGCTCGCCATTGCCCGCCCAGAAACTCTTTTCAATAGGCTTGATTTTCGATGCATCGCAACGCGCAGCAAATAGAAGAGCGATAGGGGCAATTCTATCTATACCGCGAGGTTTTCCTCCCTTGGATAAAATTTGATGATTGCGATATACAAGCGACATATCTCCCGTTTCGAGTGCAAACCAATAGAGCCAAGCCATTACCGCGTTTCTTGGACCTCCACAATCTGAGAAGTTGAATACGCTGCCAGTAGGACCAACCATATAGTTCATAAACTTTGCCGATTCCAAAAATCCGGGGGCATCTTCCAGTCCGAAACTACTGCCAAGAGCAGTACGCAACGACTCGATAAGCAATAGCTCAAACGAAGTTCCATATTCCCAATAGCCATAACCCTCAGGATATACGCCATCGGGACCATAGCACTCTTGCGCAATAGGATTGCTCTTCAAGGCGCGTTCAATATGTATTTTTGCAACTTCGGGATGCTTGTCGAAGATTGCGAGTGCCCCCATAACCATACCTCCGTTGCAGACCTGATTCCAGTTGTTCTTACCTCTGTACCACCACATTTTTGTAGTTGCAGCATTCAAACCCTTATTGAGAATTGCCTCCTCAATCTTCGCACGACTCTCCTCTGAAAGCCAGTCATAGAGCCAATCGTAACCAATCGACAACGCTGCTGTCATTTCGCCCACATCGAGAAAGTGCGAAGGATTCCAGTCGATGAAGTTTGCTGCTGCCAGCATCTCTTTCTCGGCACGCTCGGCATATATCTCATTGCCACTTATTAGGTAGGCGTATGAGCAGAAACTCACTCTCTCCAACACCTTGCGTGATATGCTAAGCAGTCGCTTACCTGTCTTTATGCGCTCGCACGGCACTTCGTTAAGGCATCTATTCGCCCTGCTTTCGATGTTGTAGTGCATTGTACGAATAGCAGGGTCGTTGTACATCTTCTTGCGAACTAACTCAATATCGCTTCCTTTTAATATAAGGCGAGGGTGTTGCGACAATTTCGAGTAGTCGGGCGCAGGCTGTGCTATTGCTGTAAAGGAGAATAGCACCGCCAGAAGAGTTAGAATTTTTTTCATCGGAATAGTTATTTAAGGTGGATTACTTTGTAAGTCGGTGGTATATCTCAATACACACCCACGCATCGGTTGCTGCATACATCTGTTGCTGCGGAGTGAGTTGCTTGGCTGCCCAGTTCGAGAGTCGTTGAGCCTTCGAGACCTTCTTGCCGAGGACTATGCCCGAAATTTTGCGTAGGCTCTTATCCTCGATACCATGGTGTACCACCTCGTTTTGTAGGTCGATAAATCCGCGAGGTGTGAAGTGGCGTAGACGATTTAGTGCCGTCAGGTCGTTCTTGACATCGGCACCCACCTTCTTTATCGTTTCGCTCGAAAGTATCGCCATTATCTCGCGCGATAGTGGCAGTTTGTTCAATCGGATAAGGTAACAACACTTCTCGGTCGAGAGTTGCAACAAGGCGACCTTATTCGTTACTCCTGCCGTAAACGAAGGTCTAGTTTCGGTGTCGAAACCGATAAGTGATTGTTGTGAGAGTTCCTTGCACGCCTTCACGAGCGCATCGTGTGTCTCCACGACCACAATGCGCCCGTCAAAGTGTACTGCCTCCAACGCGGTTACCTCATCGTTGGTTATGCTTGCTGCAAATGCCATATTGGCAACTACTTTCTTTTAGACTTCTTCTGCTCCTCGTGCATCATTGCCTCTTGTTGCTTAATCAACTCCTCGTAACGCTGCTGAAAGCGCGACTTCTTGCCCTTGGTGTTCTTGGCACGGGCATTCATCTTTGCGCGAATCTTATCATCATTCAGCGTGAAGCGGATAATGGTTGTCTGCAAAATGGTGATAAGGTTTGACAATAGGTAGTAGTAGCAAAGACCACTCGCATAGTCGTTAAACCAGAACAACATCATCGCAGGCATCATATATACAGTCATAAACTTCATGCCCGCCATCTGTGGCTGCGATGCGCCTTGTTGCTGGTAGTTGATGTACGAATAGATGAACATAACCACTGTCATCAACAAACAGAACAGCGAAATGTGGTCGCCGTAGAATGGAATGTTGAATGGCAAGTCGAGAATGCTATCGTACGAAGAGAGGTCATCGCTCCACAAGAAGGACTTGCCACGCAACTCGATACTTGCAGGGAAGAAGCGGAACATAGCGATAAGAATAGGCATCTGAATCAACATCGGCAAGCAGCCACCCATAGGGCTGATACCCGCCTTGTTGTAGAGTGCCATAACCTCCTGCTGTTTCTTCATCGCATCTTCCTGACGCGGATATTTTGCATTCAGTGCATCAATCTCAGGTTTGAGAACGCGCATCTTGGCGGTCGAGAGATAACTCTTGTAGGTAAGAGGGAATATCAACAACTTGACAATCAGAGTGAGAATCAAGATGATAAGACCGAACGATGCAATATACTTCTGCAAGAAGTCGAAGATTGGAATAACTACCCAACGGCTGATGTATGTCGAGAAGATCCAACCGAGCGGAATGATGCGCTCCATTTCGAGCGACTCGCCATTCTTGTCGGTCAACTTCTTCAATATCGAGAACTTGTTAGGACCGAGGTAGAACGAGAAGTCGTAGTGCGAGGTCTGCGGTGTGTAGTCCACTGATGACAACATCGCGTAATCTTTCATGTAACCCGACTTTTCTTCGGCGGTAGAGTAGGAAACCTGCGGTTGGCGCAGTACCACCGAACGACCAATCAATGCCGAAGAGAAGAACTGCTGCTTGAACGATACCCAATCCACCGAAGCAGCGATATCGTCCTCTTTCGTGGACTCCGAAACACCCAAGTCCTCGACATCGCCCTCTCCCGGATAGTGATATACGAGGGTGGTGTACAAATTCTCATTCTTGAAACTGCGTTCGTTCTGATATGAGCGGTTGCGCCACTCTACGGCAATGCTCTTCTGGTTTGCCATCAGCGGAGCAAGTTCGTTCAGGCGCACCTCGAAGTCTACTATGTAGTCGCGTTCAGGCTTCTGCTCGTTGTAGATTGTGTAGATGTGCTCGATAGAGCCCTCTCCAACCGGCAGGCGCATCGTTACGACCTGCTTGTCGCCCAATGATTCCACTGGCAACAACTCGAAGTTGCGAAATGCAGTCGAGACCTCGACATTGCGCATATCCTCCTTCAAGTAGTAGGACATATTGAAGTATGCCGACTCGGGAGCAAAGAGGTGTACCAACTCGTTGCGCTCCTCTTTGGATGCATACTTGGTGTAATCCTTCAATGTTACATCGATAATCTGTGCTCCGAGGGTAGAGAAACGCACCTGCATAACATCGTTCTCGACAACAACCTCCTCGATCTTCTTGGCATCGCTAACCAACTTCGGTGTGGCAACTACCTTCTTCTCCTTTGCATCAGCAATCTCCGCCTCCTGCTCAGTAGGGGTATCGAGTGCTTGCGATGCCTGCTCGGCGAGTTGTTCCACTTGCGCAGCCATTTGTGTCTCTTGCTGCTTCTTTGCTTGGTAGTTCGCGTAGAACATATATCCCACGAAAACCAAAGTCATAAGGACAAAGCCTATGATGGTACTCTTGTTCTCTTTCATCTTTTGTTACTGATATTTCTGTGTGTTAAATTTACTCTTGTGAATCAATTAGTTTTACGCGCTCGATAGTGTCTGCCATGTCTCGCTTTGCGCGTGCAATCTTCTCCTCTACGGCTGCAATCATCGCCTCGGCGCCCTTCGACTTGGCGAAGAAACCGATATTGTTTTCGAGGGTCTGTATCTCCTGTTCGAGTTGCTTTACGCGGTTGTACAACTTCTCGCGTTCATTGCGCAACCCCTTGCCGCCTGCCTCGCGCATCGAAGATACCTTATTCTTGAACTTGCTCATCTGTTGTTCGCGGTCTGCACCTCGCACCGATGCAAAGAGTTTGTCGATAGCCGCCTTGTACTGCTTCTGCAACTCATCTTTGTGGCGGATAGGTACAAAACCAATCTCGCTCCAACGGCGTTGGAACTCCTTGATGTCGTCAAACGATTTTACCGCTGCCTGAGCCATCTCCTGCAACAGAGACTGCTTGGCAGCAAGGTTTGCCGAATACTCGTTATCGATAGTGGAGAAGTGTTGTGCCTTACGCTCGAAGAACTTGTCGCATGCTGCACGGAAACGCTTCCACACCGCATCGGCATACTTGCGCGATACTGCACCCGATTTTTTCCACTCGGCTTGCAGAGCCAATAACTCCTCGGTGGCCTTTGTCCAATCCTCGCGCTCGGCAATTGCCTCGGCATGCTCACACAACGAGTTCTTGACTTCGAGATTCTTGCTCATATCCTCCTTCGCCTCGGCGTAGTAGTTGTGCTTTGCCTCGAAGAACTTGTCGCATGCTGCACGGAAACGGTCGTAGATCTTGTTGTTCTCCTTTTTAGGGGCAAAGCCGATGGTGCGCCACTCTGCCTGAATAGCCTGCAAACGCTCACTCGCCTTATTCCAAGCCTTGTGCGATGCAGGGGTTTCGGCTGTCATCTTCTCGACCTCCTCGCAGAGGACCGATTTGCGCTCGAAGTTCTGCAATTGCTCCGCCTTAATACCCTCGAAATGCTCCTGATGGCGGCGGTTGATAACTGTCGAGGCGCTCTTAAATCGCTCCCACAATGACTCCTTGTGCTCCAATGCCACAGGACCAATCTCGCGCCACTCCTCGTGGAGTTTCTGCAACTTGTGAAACGCCTCTACGATAGATGTAGACTCGTTCAAAGCCTCAGCCTGCTCGCAAAGCAGTGTCTTGGCTTCGAGGTTGCGCTTCCAATCGAGGTCGCGTAACTCCTTATTAATTTTTACATAGTCGTAGAAGTTCTCGACATGAAGGTTGTAGGTCTCGTACAGGTCGGCTACTCGCGCCTGTGCAACCTGACCAATGGCACGCCAACGAGTCTGCAACTCGTGGAACTTTGCGAAGGTGGTATTGAGTGCCTCCTCCGAATCAACAAGTTGCTTCAACTCCTCGATAACGGCGAGTTTAGCGGCATAGTTCTCCTCCTTCTCCTTCTCGGATAGGGCGGTAGCCTCATCGCGCTTCGAGCGATAGATGTTGTGCAACTCCTTGAAACGCACCTCTGCCTCATCGGTCTGTGGCTTGTACTCCGCCTCCTCGCCATTCTCCTCGAAGAATGCCTTGCGGCGCGACTCCATATCTGCACGATGCAGTTTGTAGAATGCCACCTTCAAACTCTCCACCTCGCTACGCAGTTCGGCAGAAGGCTCTTCCGACACCTTCTCGGCAAGTCGTGCCAATACCCCCTCCTTGTCAAGTTGGGCGATGTCGCTCACTACGCTCTCGACCTCCTCGGGCTGGGGCGTAGTCTCCGTAATAGTACTCTCCTCGCACTCCTGCGATACAATCTCTTGCTTTGTAGTCTGCTCCTCTACGGGAACTTCGATAGTAGTTTTGGTAGCCATAATATGCTTCAATTTAGTTTCACACTTTATACCTTTAATGGTATAACTTGGCAAAGATACGAAATAAAACGGAAAACGGAAAACGGAAAACGGAAAACTTGCCAAATAATTGCTACATTTGCACTATGAAACAGCAGAATGGACTTTTGGGAGGAGGAAAATACCTCGTTTGGTGGGCTTTGGTACCGATTGTGGTGATGGTGGCGATGCTTGCACTTGCGATTAAGGCTTTCGGAACAGATGCTATCGGAGGCGGTAGCCAGATTGCCCTGCTTGTTGCCTCTTCGGTGGCGGCACTTATCTCGGTTGTGGTGTGCCGCACAAAGTGGAGCGCGCTGGAAGATGCCATTGTCGAAAATATCCGCACCTCTGCCTCTGCGATTATTATTCTGCTGCTAATTGGCGCAATAGCAGGTACTTGGATGTTGAGCGGAGTGGTGCCAACGCTGATGTACTATGGTTTGCAACTTATTCACCCGAAGGTCTTTCTGGCGGTTGCCTGTCTGATATGTGCCATTGTCGCTATCGCTACGGGTAGTTCGTGGACCACGATTGCCACTATCGGCGTGGCTCTGATGGGCGTAGGCGAGGCACAGGGCTTCTCGGAGGGGTGGATTGCAGGTGCGATAATTTCGGGAGCATACTTCGGTGATAAGATGTCTGCGTTGTCCGACACTACGGTCTTGGCATCATCTACCGTGCGCGTGCCTCTGTTTGAGCACATCAAATATATGAGCATTACCACAATACCATCGTTTGTGATATCCCTGATAGCATTTTTGGTGGTGAGTCTTACCTCCGCCGCCGACTCCTCGGCACAGGTAGAGGAGTTGTCCGCATCGCTCGAAAATATATTCAATATCTCGCCTTGGTTGCTGCTGGTGCCGGCTGTGACACTGCTCCTTATAGCCAAGAAACTGCCTGCCCTTGTAACCCTCTTTTTATCGGTGGTTATGGCGTGCGTGGCTATGGTTGTGGCGCAACCCGATATTGTGTGCGAGATAGGTGGTACGGGCGAATTTTCGACCTTCCGAGCGTTGATGACAACATGCTCAACCTCTACTTCAATTGATGCTGGCAATGCCACTATAAATGAATTGGTTGCTACATCGGGAATGCAGGGTATGCTCAATACAATTTGGTTGGTTTTGTGTGCCATGTGTTTTGGCGGGGTTATGTCGGGTAGCGGAATGTTGTCAGTGCTTACGCAGGGCTTCGCGCGATGTGTTCACCGTACGGCAAGTATTGTCGCTTCGACTCTGACTACCGGCGTGGTTGCAAACTTGGTAACTGCCGACCAATACATATCTATAATAATTACGGGTGAGGCGTTTCGAGAGTTGTACAAGGAGCGAGGTTTGGAGGCTCGATTGTTGAGCCGCTCGGTTGAGGATACGGCAACGGTAACCTCAGTGCTTGTGCCGTGGAATTCGTGTGGTATGACTCAATCTACGGTACTTGGCGTGGCAACCCTTACCTATCTGCCGTACTGCCTTTTCAATCTGATAAGCCCACTTATGTCGCTTCTCTTTGCAATTGTCGGCTACAAAATAAAGAGAGTAGTGAGGAGATAGGAGTTGAAAAAATAATTCTCAATTCTAAATTCTCAACTCTCAATTGTTTTTGGCTTGGTTGTTGTTTGGTTTAGGCTACAAACCAATACAATTAGACTATGAAAAAGATTCTATTTACTATGTTGGCTTTGGGCGTTACCGCAGCGGTGTCGGCTCAAAGCAATCAGGCACCGGCAAATGCCGTTCTCGTGTCGCAGACTCGTAATGGAAATGTAGTCACTTCGCGCTACAAAATCCCTCACAACGATGGCAAACATGCCGAATTTGATGTGCACTATGCCGTAAACAGGTCGAATATCGTGCCCTCTTTCTCCGACAATACGCAACAGATAGCGGAGTTGAAGGACTTTATGGCTCAGACCAAAGATACAACGATGCATATCTCGGCAATTCATATCGTAGGTTATGCCTCGCCCGATGGTAATGCCAAGCAGAACGACACCCTCGCTTCGGCCCGTGCCAAGTCACTCTACCATTATGCTGTAAACACCTATCACCCCGAGCAGAAGATTGACACCGACCATAAGACCTTCAAGTGGAGCGATTGCGTTTCGGCGGTAGAGAAGAGCGATATTTCGCAGAAGGAGAGTGTCCTTGATATCCTGAAATCGACCTCGCACACCGAGCCGCAGAAGGAGCAGGCGCTGCGTAAGATGCCTGATGCTTGGAGGTATCTCGCTACCCATATTCTGCCACAGATGCGATATGCCGATATCGAGTTCGACTATGGTGTAGATGAGTTTGTAACACGCACAACCACCGTTGCAGCGACTACACCTGCCAAGCCTGTGCAGGTTTCGCAGCCTGCTGCTCAACCTCAGTCACAGCCCGAGGAGGTTATTATCGATGAGGAGATGGGCATTATTATTGCCACGCCAAAGCATAGTCACGCAGACGATGGGGTAGATGGTGCCGCCAATAAACGCAACCAGCGCAAGGCTCGCAAGGCGGATAAAAAGAACTTAAAGGGCGGTTACGAGGCGATTTATTGGTAAAAATCGTATCAAAACGATAAAAAAGTTCGAAAATCTTTGCACACTATTCAATTTTTCTTATCTTTGTGCAGTGAAATATCGCAAGAGCAATAAAAACTAATAAGATATAACTATGGCAAATTTAAGATTTTTGAAGAAGGAGATTGACTATCGTCTTGAAGAACTCGTATTCGACTGCGATATGACAATCTATTTCCGTCCAGACAAGGAGCAGGAGATTTTCGCAATTATGCAGGAGGGTGTAGAACTTCGCAACGAACTTTACCACAAGGCTAACAACCCAACCGAGCCAAAGAATGCTTCGCTTGTACGCAAGTACTACGCTGCATTCCGTAACGAGATGGTCGAGGGTTATGGCAAGTTGTTCGAGAAGTTGAGCGCACTCCACGACTAAAAAACAGTTCCAAAAAGCAGTTAAGGCGCAATGGCGACATTGCGCCTTAATAGTTATAGATACCTTACTAATCCTATGCGAATACTTGTAGTCGATGACGAACTGGATATCCGCGAGTTTGTGCAGTACAACCTTGTAAAAGAGGGGTACGAGGTTGCTTGTGCCACGAATGGACACGAGGCTCTGGCAAAGGCTGCCGAGTTTCGACCTCACCTTATCCTTATGGATATGATGATGCCCGAGATGGACGGTCGCGAGGCGTGTCGTGCGCTGCGCGCAAATCCTACTACCTCCAAGATGATGATAGTCTTTCTTTCGGCTGTGTGCGAGGAGGAGAGCCTTGTCGAGTGTTACGAGGCGGGCGCAGATGACTACATTACAAAACCAGTGAGTATGAAGGTATTGTGTTCGCGCGTTGGGGCTATCTGCAAGAGAATAGAGAGTGGCGAAAGGGAGGTCTTTGCAAAGAGTTCACGACTTGTCGAGGAGCGACATGCCTACCTCTCTGACAGTGGCGAGGTGCGCCTCGCGGTCAAGGAGTTCGAAATACTGAAACTGCTCCTCTCCGAGCCTCGCATCTTCACTCGCGAGGAGATTTTTGACACCGTTTGGGGGCAGGGGGTCGTTGTTGGCTCTCGTACTCTCGATGTTCACATTAGGCACCTACGCAGTAAAATTGGCGATAGCCATATCTCTACTTACAAGGGCGTAGGTTTCCGCTACGAAGAGTAGCAAAATCGATTAGAAATAGAGTGTTGCCGAGGCGTAAAATGTACGCGGATAGGCATACAGGTAGCGCGAGGCTTGACGATTATAGATATAGTCGTCAGCAATCTTATATCGTTGTAAACGAGACGATTCGTAGGCGTTATATACAGTGTCGGTTGAGCCTAACAGGTTGCGCACACCCACACGGAATGTAAGACGGCTTTCCGGGTATTTATCCTCGAAGTGAGGCACCGCCTTTGTGCTGTAAATGCGCTTGCTGATGCGGCTTATATAGATTGACTTTCCGAGTGACAAGTCTACCGTAAAGGCATCGCACAGTCGCTCCTGCTCCATTAGGGCGGAGCGTTGTTCGGAAGATGTCGCCATTGATAACACCCTCTCTGTTCGCATTACAGCCGAAGGCTCGATATAGCGCAAACCCGCATAGTTGGCATTTATTGTTGCCGACCAGCCGTGATTGTAGTAGGATAGCCCCACCGTAGCGGCAATTTGTGGCATATTACCGAGCGAAAGCCCCTTTGTACGACTCTCGATATGGTCCGCAAGTAAAGCGTTAGATGAGTCGCTGTAAATAGTTACGACAGAGTTGTTTGCATACTTGTATCTGGCGGCAACAATAGCCGCAGTTGTACGAAAATGGTCTGCAAAACGATACTCCGCCTCTACCTCCACGCCATAGCGCAAGATATCGATATCACTTGTTACAATATCGGCATATTCGCGCGATATATCATCGTAGAGGTGGCGCACCTGTGTGTCGTTCAAATCAGCTCCGATAAATAGGGTGGTACTAACTGCAATATCCTCTCGCTGAAAGATATAGCGCACCTCCGCCTGATAGGTCGTACGCATAGTCGGGTTGCCGATAGTTCGATTGTTGTACTGACTCTGCAAGAACATGTCCTCCGCCTCGCATGGGGTGGTGCCGGTCGCAATAGAGCCATCGATAAAGTGGTTATCGCCAACAAGGTACTTTGCTGCTATGCAGAAGGAGTATGGCGAAAATTTCAGATGTCGCGAAGCACCAAAGGAGTTCTCGGCAAACAACTCCTTTCGATAGAATCCGCGCCTCGAAATATCCGAGTATCCCACCTTTGCCGCGATGTCGATATCGAGACGCTCGGTAGAGTAGTGGTAGTCGCCGAATAACGATATGTCGTATCGTCTTATGGCGTAGTCGTAGCCGAAGCGGTCACCCTCTTCAATACGCCTGTTTGGTGTGCCGAGATTATTTTGCAGGGAGTTGCCGTAGGTATCGTCATCAAGCAGAAAGTAGTCGAGGTCGATAATATACTTCGCGCCAAGCAGGTCGCGCATCTGCTTGTAGTTGCGATAGTTGACCAAGGTCGCTTCGATGCCGTAAGACAATTTGCCTCTTTCCAACGAGGTTGTAGCACCTCCGCGAAGCGAAGTCTGAATAGTACGCTTTACGCGGTCGGAGATAGCATAAACAGCCTTACCACCATTTAGTCGATTGGTTGCCACAAGGCGGTCGAAATCAATCTGCGTATAGTGCGGATTATTTGCCAACCAAGCACTCTCGACCGCCGAGAATATATCCTCCTCATCGGCGAAATAACTCGGCATATAGCGGTAGTTGTCGGGGGCAGGCGTTTGGGCATCAAACCAATCGAGCGCACTATATCGACTTACTCCTGCGGTGGCAGTGGCGGAGAACAAGAGCCGTGTGCGTTCGTTCAAATCGCCCTCGTAACCGACAAATGCAGTCGGCAGGAACTCTCGGCGAATACGCGAACTGCGCACCTTGCCATTCTGATAGCCCCACGCAGGGTTGTAGAGATTATTACCCGTCAAACGAAACGCCTCTTTGGTCGAGGCAAGGCGCGTAGTGCGCATCGATGGATTTAGAAATACCGCCATCGAAAGCAGATCGCTGTTGCGGAACTTTTTACTCGCTATGGCGTTAAACTCCAATGAGTTGCCAAACATACCGTCAATATGCAGATCGCGACCAGTTCGAGCCCTTAGGTTTGTCGCAAGCGACCAACCTTTCTTCAACTTTTGCGCGGTTGAGAGCGCAATAGCGTAGGGCATATTGCGTGAGGAGAATGAAAATCCCGCCGAGGTATGACACCTTTGCAGTGTGTCGATATGCAGTTCGGTGTTGTCGGGCGTGCGTCTCTCCGATAGTTGCAACGCACGAATGGAGGTGCCGTTCACAAATGGAATCTCTATTCCATTCAGAGTTGTCGTACGGCGATAATAGGGTATGCCACGCCTTGCAAAACGAACAGCGGATAGGTTGTAGTCGAGTGCGCGAGTGGTGAAGTTGCGGTTTAGCGCAAACTTTGCAACTGTCACAGAGTCTGCATCTTGTCCCCAGTTGCGCAACTCCTCCTCGCTCTCGAACAACTTGTAGTATCTAAAATCGTAGAGGTCGAACTCCTGCGCGGAGAGACCTCTACAAATCAGAATAAACAATAGTGCAAATATGTATCGCCAACCTCGCATTTATTCGTGCAGTGCTGCCCACAACATATCCTTCAACTTGGCGATATTCAAGCCTGCAACCGAAGAGATAAATACCGACTTAACGCCCTCAGGCAGGTGCGACTTCATCTCCTCCATCAAATCGTCATCGAGCATATCACACTTCGTAATCGCCAAAATGCGGCTCTTGTCGAGGAGTTCGGGGTTGTATTGCGTAAGTTCGCCGAGCAGAATCTCGTAATCCTTGCGAATATCATCGCTGTCGGCAGGAATCATAAAGAGCAGAATCGAGTTTCGCTCGATATGGCGCAAGAACCTTGTTCCTAAGCCCTTGCCCTCGTGCGCACCCTCGATAATACCCGGAATATCAGCCATCACGAAGGAGTGACCATCTCGCACCTCCACGATGCCGAGATTTGGCTCCAAAGTGGTAAATGCGTAGTTAGCAATCTTTGGCTTTGCAGCCGACACAACCGACAAAAGGGTACTCTTACCTGCATTCGGAAATCCTACCAAGCCGACATCTGCCAAGACCTTCAATTCGAGGATAAATGCACCCTCTGCGCCCTCCTCGCCCGGTTGTGAGTAGCGCGGAGCCTGATTTGTTGCGGTGCGGAAGTGCCAGTTACCCAAGCCTCCGCGACCACCTTTCAGCAGCACGAGTTGCTCGCCATGTTCGGTTACCTCGCCCACAACTTCGGTGTAGGTTTCGCCGGTCTCCTCATCGGTAAAAATCTGCTTGGCTACCGTGCCGAGAGGTACGGGAATGATGATATCCTTTGCATCTTTGCCATGCGAACGCGCACCCGAGCCACACTCGCCATCTTCGGCGAATTGGTGACGCTGATATTTGAGGTGGATAAGTGTCCAGTATTGTTGGTCGCCCTGCAAGATAATCGAGCCACCCTTACCGCCATCGCCACCATCGGGACCACCGAAGGCAACAAACTTCTCGCGGCGAAAGTGTGCCGAGCCTGCTCCTCCGTGTCCGGAACGAGCAAAAATCTTTACATAGTCTACGAAATTAGAGCCAGCCATAGTCTATTACATTCTTTCTGGTACATCGATGCCGAGCAAACGCATCGAACGGTTAATAACGCGTGCCACCTGCTGTGCCAACTGCAAACGCATCTTCTTTACAGCCTCGTTCTCCTCGCGAAGAATCGAGTGGTCGTGGTAGTAGCCGTTGAAGGTTTTACACAACTCGTAGGTGTAGGCTGCAATTACCGATGGCGCAAACTGCTCGCCCGCAGTCGCAACAACGGTAGGGTAGTCGCACAACATTTTCACCAACTCAACCTCCTCCGATAGCAACTCGCAAGCGACCTTTTCTCCCTCGAACGAGATATTCTGCTCGGCAGCCTTGCGCAAAACTGAGCAGATACGAGCGTGGGTGTATTGGATAAATGGTCCTGTATTGCCGTTGAAGTCGATTGATTCACGAGGGTCGAACAACATTGTCTTCTTTGGATCAACCTTCAAAATGAAATATTTGAGTGCACCCAAACCTACCATTGACGAGATTGCCGAAGCCTCCTGCTCGGTGCAACCATCCAACTTGCCCAACTCCTGCGACATCTCACGAGCAGTCGAAATCATCGCCTCGCACAAGTCGTCAGCATCTACAACGGTGCCTTCGCGCGACTTCATCTTACCCTCCGGCAACTCCACCATTCCGTACGAGAGGTGGAAGATATCATCGCTCCACTCATATCCCAACTTTTTGAGTATCAACTTCAAAACTTGGAAGTGGTAGTTCTGCTCGTTACCTACAACATAGATGATACCGTTCAACGAGTTCTGCTCGAAACGCTGCAATGCCGTTCCGAGGTCCTGCGTCATATATACCGATGTACCATCGCCACGAAGGAGCAACTTCTGGTCAAGACCATCGCTTTCGAGGTCAATCCAAACCGAGCCGTCCTCCTTGCGGAAGAAGATACCCTTTGCCAAACCCTCCTCGACAAGTCCTTTGCCGAGGATATAGGTCTGCGACTCGTAATATACCTTATCGAAATTAACGCCGAGAGTCTTGTATGTTACATCGAAACCATCGTAAACCCAGCCGTTCATCTTCTCCCAAAGTGCGCGAACTTCTGCGTCTTTTGCCTCCCACTTGCGGAGCATCTCCTGCGCTTCGAGAAGAATTGGAGCCTGCTTCTTTGCCTCCTCCTCGCTCATTCCGCCTGCAACGAGTTCCTTGATTTCTGCCTTGTAGTGCTTGTCGAACTCCACATAGTAGTCGCCTACGAGGTGGTCGCCCTTCTTGCC